>CABZAD010000009.1 GCA_902523665.1 uncultured Bacteroidota bacterium
AATCTTTATGATAACTGACGGTAAACCAAGCTGTATGTTTACTAAAGATGGATTTTATAAAAATAGTGCTGGTTTAGATAATTATATTCTTGATCAGTGTTATAATAGAGCTAGGGTTGCAAAAAAAAATAATATACCAATAACAACATTTATGATTGCTAGTGATCCCTACTTGCAGACTTTTGTAAAAAAATTCTCTGAAGTAAATAATGGGAAGGCCTTTTATACTGGTCTTGATGGTTTGAGTGAAATGGTATTTGAAGATTATGACAAAAATAGAAGACAAAAATTAAGATAATGAACAAACCTAAAATCAAAACAATTGGTGAATTAAAATCATCAGATTATAAATTCAAATCTCTGAATCAAGAAATTACAGATAATTTAAGGCAAAATCTCTCAGAAGGTATTAATGTATTTTCTGATCTAGTCGGATATGAAGAAACCGTGATTCCAAGTGTAGAAAGAGCATTTCTTTCAAATCATAGTATTAACCTTTTGGGTTTAAGAGGTCAAGCCAAAACTAAACTTGCAAGAACATGTGTGAATCTTTTAGATGAATGGATTCCTATAATCAAAGGTTCAGAAACTAATGATGACCCACTTAATCCAATTTTTAAAAGCTCCCTCAAAATGATTAAATCTAGTGGAGACAAAACTGGAATAGATTGGCTTCACAGAGATGAAAGATTTTACGAAAAACTTGCTACTCCAGATGTTACAGTATCTGATTTAATTGGTGATATTGACCCAATAAAGGCTACAAATCTTAAATTATCTTATTCAAATGAGGAAGTTATTCACTTTGGATTAATTCCAAGAGCACACAGATGCATTTTTGTACTTAATGAATTACCAGATTTACAACCAAGAATCCAAGTTTCACTTTTTTCAATTTTAGAGGAAAAAGAAATTCAAATTCGAGGTTTTAAAGTTAGACTTCCTCTTGACATTCAATTTATTTTTACTTCAAACCCGGAAGATTACACCAATAGAGGAACAATTGTAACACCCTTAAAGGACAGAGTTGGATCACAAATACTAACTCATTACCCTGAATCAATTGAAATTGCAAAAAAAATTACCAAACAAGAATCAAAAATTGATACAAAGCTTAGCTCAAAAATTCATATTCCTGAAGTTGCTAGAGACATAATTGAGCAAATATCTTTTGAAGCAAGAGAGAGCGATCTTATTGATAGAAAGAGCGGAGTTAGTGCAAGAATGAGTATAACTAGTTTACAAAATCTAGTTTCATCTGCTGAAAGACGTATAATTATTAATAAGGAAGACAGTACTTCAATTAGGATGTCTGACTTTAGCTCAGTTATTTCCTCAATTAATGGAAAAGTAGAATTAGTTTATGAGGGAGAGGAAGAGGGTGCAGAGCAAGTGTCGTATAATCTTATTTCATCAGCCGTAAAATCAATTTTTAATAAATATTTTCCTAGAATTGAAAAATTAACTAAGCCAGATGAAATAACTCCATATGACTCGCTTTTAAACTGGTTCTCTAATAAGCAATTAGTAATTAATGATAATTTGAAAAATAAAGATTATGAGAATTTACTAAATGAAGTTATTGATGCAAAAAAGCTAATTAAAAAGTATATTCCTGAATTAAATTATGATGACGAACTTTTCTTTGTGGAATTTATTTTGTGGGGTCTAGAAAGCTATGATAAATTGTCAATATTGAGAACTAATAATGGAATAGAGTATAAGGATCCATTCAATAATTTTATTAATAAAATTTAATCAATTTTACTTTTTTGGGATTTTTTTGCCTCTTTTTTTGAACCATCAAAACCTTCAATGCCACTAACTGTGGTATACATTAGCCTATTTTTCTTATCTGGATTTAATTTTGAGTACGCACTATGGCACATTACTGCTGCCTCATGAAATCCACTCAATATTAACTTAAGTTTTCCAGGATACGTATTAACATCTCCGATAGCATAAATACCATCAATATTTGTTTGATAATCAAAACTGTTATTAACTTTTATAGCGTTATTTTCAATGTTTAAGCCCCAATCTTTGATGGGTCCCAGTTTAGGAACTAGACCAAATAGTGGTATGAAATAGTCAGTTTCAATTTTATTTTCATTTCCATCTAAGTCTATAATAATCGATTCGAGTTTACTTTTACCATTAAGTTTTTTAACCTGGGCGGGAGTAATCACATCAATTTTTCCAAGATCTTTAAGTTTTTGAACAGAAGCAACGGAATCATCTGCCCCTCTAAATTCATTTCTTCTGTGAATAAGTATTACTTTTTTTGAAATCTTAGACAGATGAATTGTCCAATCCAAAGCTGAATCTCCTCCCCCAGCAATAACAACTGTTTTATTTTTTAACTCGCTTGGATTTTTAATCATGTAGGAAACACCTTTATCCTCATAATCACTAATATTGGGGATATTTGGTTTTCTAGGCGTAAATGTTCCAAGACCACCAGCTATTGCAATTATTTTAGCTAAAATTTCTGTCCCTTTATCAGTAGTAACCATAAAAGATCCATTATCAAGTTTATCTAAATTCAATGCTGTCTCTCCAAGTGTGTATGATGGTTGAAAAGGTTTAATCTGTTCTAAAAGGTTTTCAATCAGATCACCTGCAATAATTTCAGGATATGCAGGAATATCATAAATAGGCTTTTTTGGATATAATTCAATACATTGTCCACCTGGTTGAGTCAGGGAATCTAAAATATGACATTTCATTTTTAAAAGACCTGCCTCAAAGACAGTAAAAAGACCAGTAGGACCAGCTCCAATAATTAAAATATCTGTTTTAATCATTGAGAAAGAGGCAATACAGATTTTACTTCTTTTATTTCAGGAGCATATTTTTTTATTGTAGTTTCTACTCCATTTTTTAGTGTCATCTGATTTACTTTACAGTCTGCACATGCACCATGTAGTTTTACTTCCACAGTTGAATTATTTATTGATTCAAGAGATATATCACCCCCATCCTTAACAAGAAATGGTCTAATCTCCTCGAGTGCATCTAATACTTTATTTTCTAATTTGCTCATTACTTTTTAATTGCTGAACACCCCACTAAGTTAGTAATTTCGACAATCTTTGTAGGTGGTAATTCTTTATTTCTTATTAATAACTGTTCAACCATGTTTTTTGAAATTTCCTCAAAAATATTTGAAACATCTGAAGATTCTTGAAGCGAAACAGGTCTACCAAAATCTGAGGCTTCTCTTAAACTCTTATATATTGGTATTTCACCTAAAAAATTGATATTTAAATCTTTTGATAAATACTTTACACCAGATTCACCAAATATATAATGTTTTATGTTAGAATCATCTGTTTTAAAATATGCCATGTTTTCAATTAAACCTAGGATTGGAACCGAAATACTATCTTGTTGAAACATTTTAATACCTCTTCTTGCATCAGCAAGTGCAACATTTTGAGGTGTACTTACAATAATTGACCCTGTAATTGGTAAAGATTGAACTAAGCTTAGGTGTATATCACCTGTACCAGGAGGTAAATCTAGAAAAAGAAAGTCTAATTCACCCCAATTAGTATCAAAAATCATTTGATTGAGAGCTTTTGATGCCATAGGACCTCTCCATACTACAGCTTGATCAAGCTTTGTGAAAAAGCCAATAGACATAATTTTAACATTGTAGTTTTCAACTGGCTCTATTTTAGATTTATCATTTATTTTAATTGATTTTGGGATATATCCTTCAACATCCATCATTGTAGGAACAGATGGCCCATAAATATCTGCATCAAGAATTCCTACTTTACACCCTTTTTTTGCAAGTGCTGCCGCTAAGTTTATCGTTACAGTTGATTTACCAACCCCTCCTTTAGCAGAAGATATTGCAATTATTGAATCAACACCTTTAATTTTTTTTGCTTGTGAAGATATTTTTGGACGTTCTGGTGAATCAATTTCATTTTCTTCATTTTTATTGACTTTCAGCGACTCCACCTTGGTATTTATATTAATTTTTGCTTTTTCATAAATATCATCATGAATTATTTTCATAATCTCAACCTCAAGTTTTTTTCTTGCTTGTAAAGCAGGGTTTGAAACCACTATGTCAATGTCAACTTGATCTCCAAATACTTGAATATTTTTTAAAATACCAGCCGAAACAATGTTTTCTGAATAGCCAGTCATGTTAATCTTTTCAAGTGTTGTTTTAATATTTTTTTTTGTTAAATCCATAATAAATTTACACCACAAATATACATGTAACTAATAGATTTAATTCTTAAAATTTATACAATTATTTTGGGTCCCAAAGTTTTAATTTAAAATCAATTATTTTATCATCCTTAACTTTTATTCCTTCATTTTCTAATAATTGTTTCATCAAATCATAGCCTTTAAAATGATGCTTACCAGTTAATAAGCCATTTCTATTTACAACTCTATGTGCAGGAATTGATGAGTCATTATGGCAAGCATTAAGAGCCCATCCTACAGTTCTTGAGCTTGAAGCTGTTCCAAGCTTTTTCGCAATTAACCCATAAGTTGTGACTCTACCCTCAGGGATAGTTTTTACTACACTATAAACTCTTTGAAAAAAATCATTTTTACTCATAGAGATAATAGATATCTTAAGGTTTTTGTAAAGTAAATGAAAATTCAGTGCCTTGACCAATTTTACTTTCAACAAAAATTTGTTCCTGATGTGCCTCAATTATATGCTTAACAATTGATAGGCCAAGCCCTGAACCACCTTTTTTTCTAGATCTATTTTTATCAATTCTATAAAATCTTTCAAATAGACGAGGTAAATGCTCATCCTCTATTCCTTCCCCGTTATCTTTTACTCTAACAATAATTCTATGCTTATCATATTCCTCAACTTTTACTTCAGTATATCCGCTTTCTTTTCCATATTTAATTGAGTTTACAATTAAGTTAATAAGTACTTGCAAAATTCTTTCTTTGTCAGCATAAACTATTACGGGACTATTATTTTTATTTTTAATTAGAAGTTTAGTATTATTTTTCTCTGATTCAAACTCCATTAAATCATATACGTTTTCTATTAACTCGTAAATATTAAAATCAGTTTTATCAACTGTTTTAATACCAGATTCAAATTGTGTAATTAAGTCTAAATCTTTTACAATGGATATTAGTCTATCTACACCCTTAGCTGATCTCCTCAAATATTTACCTCTAACTTTCCTATCTTTTATTGCTCCCTCAATAAGTGTTAGTATGTAACCTTGAATAGTAAATAATGGAGTTTTCAATTCATGTGAAACATTGCCTAAAAATTCTCTTCTGTAATTTTCTTGACCCATTAAAATGTTAATTTCTTCTAGTTTTGTTTTATAACCAGTTAAAATATTCTCAAGTATTATACTAGCTGTAAAGAAAGTCAGAATGAAATATCCCAAATCATTTATTGAAAAACCACCGATAAGGAAAAAATAGAATATAAGAGCTATCATGTTAATGTAGAATGATGCACGTAAAGCTTGAGCACTTGGTTTAATTTTGAAGGGAAGTTTCATTCTTCAACTATAAATTTATAACCAACTCCCTTAACAGTTTTGAAGTATTTGTCTCCTATTTTCTCTCTTAATTTTCTTATGTGTACATCAATTGTTCTGTCACCAACTATAACTTTTTCTCCCCAAACTTTTTCCATTATTTTTTCTCTCTTAAATACCTTATCAGGTTTAGAAGAAAGGAGACTTAATAGCTCAAACTCTTTTTTTGGTAAACTTATTGATTTATCATCTATATATACTTTATATTTATCTCTGTTAATTTTAAAGTTGCCAAATTGAATTTCGCCAATTTCTTTTTCAAAATTCTTTTTAGATCGTCTTAAAAGTCCTTTGACTTTAGATACTATAATTTTTGGTTTAACTGGTTTTGTAACATAATCGTCAGCTCCGGCTTCATATGCTGCAATATGGGAATAATCTTCACCTCTAGCTGTTAAAAACATAATTAACGTATCATTAAACATTTCATCTGATCTAAGAAGCTCACAAGCCTGAATGCCATCCATATTAGGCATCATAATGTCCATAATAATTACATTTGGAACTATCTCTTTTGCAGTTTCAACAGCTTTTTTGCCATCTTTGGCCGTAGATACATTATATCCTTCAATTGATAAATTATACTTTAGAATCTCTAAAATATCTGGCTCATCATCAACACAAAGTATTTTAATCTTTGACTTATCCATAGTATTAAAACAATTTAGCAAATTATAGCTTATGTTTTGTTAACAATCTAAAATTTAATGTTTTAAAAACAATTAATTTACAATAACTAAATAATAATTTTTACGACCTCTCTGAAGTAAAGTATATTTCCCATTTATTAAATCATTTTTTGTGATTTTAATGTTTTGTGAGATTCTCTTTTTATTAATTAAAATTGAATTTTCTTTTAGGGCTCTTCTTGCCTCACTAATAGATTTAAGGAAATTAGTCTCAGTAGAAAGAAGATTCTCAACTTCTATTCCCTTCGATAATTTTTCTTTGGATATCTTAGAGCTTGGAACACCGTCAAAAATTTCATTAAAGGTATTATCATCAAGAGACTCAAGATCTTCTTTACTGGATTTTCCAAAAAGAACTTTTGATGCACTAATTGCATTTTTTAAATCATTTTCTCCATGAACCATAACTGTTACTGTATCAGCAATTTTATTTTGAAGCAGTCTTTTAGCTTTATTCTTATTATGTTCTTTAGTTAATTCTTTAACTTCGTCTTGTGTTAAAAAAGTAAAAACTTTAACATAAGTAATTGCATCATCATCCGAAATATTTAACCAATATTGATAAAACTTATATACAGAAGTCTTCTTCTTATCCAGCCAAATGTTTCCACCTTCGGACTTTCCAAATTTTGAGCCGTCAGATTTTTTAATTAATGGACATGTAATTGCAAAAGCCTTGACATTCTCTTTTCTTCTAATTAGTTCAGTTCCAGTAGTAATGTTTCCCCATTGATCACTCCCACCCATTTGAAGCATACAATTCATCTCCTTATATAAATGAAGAAAATCATATCCTTGAATTAATTGATAGGTAAATTCAGTAAATGACATTCCCTGAGTTGTATCCTTAGAAATTCTCTTTTTTACAGACTCTTTAGCCATCATATAATTAACAGTTATATGCTTTCCAACATCTCTCGAAAAGTTAATAATTGAGAATTTACTCATCCAATCATAATTATTAACAAGGATTGCTTTATTTGATTTATTTGATTTAAAATCAAGAAATTTTTCAAATTGAACCTTTAATTTCTTTTCGTTAAACTTTAAAATATTTTTATCTAATAAGTTCCTTTCATCAGACTTTCCAGATGGATCACCTATCATGCCTGTTGCACCTCCAAGTAGTACGATTGGAGTATGACCAGCATTTTGAAAGTGTTTAAGAATGAATATTGGAACTAGACTTCCTATATGAAGTGAATCAGAAGTAGGATCAAAGCCAATATATCCAATAGTTTTATTTTTTGACAGATACTCTTCAGCTCCAGGTATTACATCATGCAACATTCCTCTCCATTTTAGCTGATCAATAAATTCTTTCATTATTTAATATTTTTTATACTATCAATTGATTTTTGGATTCTTCTCTTTACATTGGAGTAAATATTGAAATGAATTCTGGGATTTCGGGAGTAATACATCTCACTTTCATAAAATTGTGCACTATCAATATCGTGTTTTCTAAAAATTAATTCATCACTAATCATATCATTATCAATTTTTAAATCGTAACTACTGGATGCATTTAGAATCATTATATCAAAAATAATACTTTCCATTTTTTCTTCACTAATTAAATTTTCTGGAGCGTTTGTCGAACATCCCATTATGAAAATAGATATTATTAGATACTTTTTCATCTGTTAAAAGTTATTTTTTTTCCGTGAGGTATAGATTTTACTTTTCCATCCTCATAAACTACATTTCCGTTTAATATTGTTTTATAGATAGAGTTATCAAACTTTTGCCCTTCAAAGGGTGACCAGCCACACTTGTATAATATAGAGTCTTTAGTAACAATAGTTGGTGTATTAGTATCTATCAAAACAATATCAGCATAATATCCTTCCCTTATAAAACCTCTATTGTTTACCTTAAATATTATTGCTGGATTATGAGCTATTTTTTCAACAATTTTTTCATATGAAACACCATATTTTTTACAATTTTGCAAAAGAGATAAAATAGTATGTTGAACCATGGGTCCTCCTGATGGACAGTTTAAATATTTCTTATTTTTTTCTTCTATTGTATGGGGAGCATGATCTGATGCAATAATATCTATTTTGTTATCTTTCAACGCTTGCCAAAGTGCATCTCTATCATTCTCAGACTTTATGGCTGGATTCCATTTTATTTTTGAACCAAGTTCATTGTAATTTTTTTCTGTAAACCATAAATGATGAGCACACACTTCAGATGTTATTTTTTTATCATGTAATTCAATATTATTATCAAATAGATTAAGTTCTACAGCAGTAGATATATGAAATACATTTAGTCGTGCTCCTGTCTTTTTTGCGAGTTTAACAGCAAAACTTGAACTTTTTAAGCACGCCTCCTGGCTTCTAATTATTGGATGAGCTGATATAGGTATGTCTTCACCATAAAGATTTTTAAAATATTCAGTATTGTCTTTTATTGTTTGTTCATCTTCACAGTGAGCTGATATAGGTAATGAAGTACTTTTAAAAATATTTTCAATTGAATCTTTATTATCTATTAACATCTTTCCCGTTGAGGATCCTAAAAAAAGTTTAATTCCTGCAACTTCTGTATGATCCAGATTTTTTATTTCATCAATATTGTCATTTGTACCGCCAAACATAAATGAAAAATTTGCAAATGAATTCTTGGATGCAATTTGAATTTTTTTCTCAAACTCTTTTCTAGTGGTAGTATTGGGAAATGTATTTGGCATTTCAAAATAAGATGTTACACCACCAGCAATAGCTGCCTTTGACTCTGTGCTTATGTCTCCTTTATAAGTTAAACCTGGTTCACGAAAATGAACCTGATCATCTATCATTCCAGGTATAGCTATGCGACCGTTACCATCTATAATTTTAGTTCCCTTGTCAAGGTTAAGATCAACACCAATTTCTTTAATTAACTCCCCCTCTATATATATATCACCAGAAGTTCTAATGCCTTCATTTATTATTAAAATATCCTTGATTAGGAGTCTATTCATTTTTCTTAAATATTGAATTAAATTTTAATTTGATCACGCCAATTATTGCCTCAAATATAATATTCTTATTCATTTTAGAGTCTCCATGTTCTCTGTTAACAAATATTATTTGATGCTCCTTTAGCTTGAACTTTTTTTTCCAAAGTTTAAATTTCATTTCAATTTGAAAAGCATATCCATTAAACTTTATTTTATTAATATCTAAAGATGACAGAGCCTCAATTGAGAATCCAACAAAACCTGAAGTTGAATCTTTAACTGGCATACAAGTAATGAATCTGACATAAATATTAGCAAAATATGAAAGAAAAATTCTAGATAAAGGCCAATTTACTACACTTACACCATCTAAATATCGAGAGCCAATAGCCACATCACATTCTCCATTAACTAGCAGACTCTTAAGTTTTTTTATTTCGTTTGGATCATGAGATAAATCAGCATCCATCTCAAAGATATAGTTGAATTTTTTTTCCATTGCCCATTTAAAACCTACTCTGTAAGCAGATCCCAATCCATCTTTCTTCTCTCTTGTAATCAAGAAAAGTTTATCCTCATAATCTTTTTTTAAATTACTAACAATATTTGAGGTTCCATCTGGAGAATTATCATCAACCACCAGTATTGAATAGCAGTCATCTAAAGAAAAAATCATATTAATAACGACTATAATATTTTCAGCTTCATTATAAGTCGGTATAATAATTAAACTATTGTCTTTCATTTATTTAGTAGTTATTCCATAATTTTGTTATTCATCAAAAAAATATGATTCTAAATCAAGATTTAACCACTTTTTTTGTACTGATTATATTATTTGTAATTTATTTTTTCCAAATATTCCAAAAAGTAAAATTAGTTTATTTATTTAATAGTTTAAGGTATCATTTTCGTAATATTCTTGCACCCTATAACTCAGATGATCTTAATATTTCAGGCTCAGGAACTTCAGTTATTAATTATTATAACTATTTCTACATATTCTTTTTTTTACTTATCAATGGAGTTATTATGACATATTCAGGTTTATTAAGTCCTCAGGTTACCTCAAAGTTTGACGGTTCGAGTAATGAATTATTATTAAATTTTAACATAATTATTTTTATTACTTTATTTATTAGGTTCTTAATCATACATTATGTATTGGAGATGTTTCTCAGCTATAAGCTAAGGTTTATATTTTTTAAAAATTATATTATAAATATTATAATTGGAATGTTATTGTTAATCAACTTTGTAATATACAATTTGAATACATTTTTTAACTTCAATTATTTGAAAAACACTTTTTTAATCTTTTTTTTTCTACATTTTATTTTTCAGGCTAAAAACTATTTTAGTTATTTATCAAAAATTGATATTAAAGAAATTATGTATTTTATTTTGTATCTTTGTGCGTTCAAAATAGCCCCGTGGATATGGTTATATTCAATTTTTTAAACCTAAGCTTTTTTCTATGAGTATTAAAACAATTTTAATATCTCAACCTCAACCAACTAATGATAATTCTCCTTATTCATCATTAATTAGAAAACATAAATTAAAAATAGATTTTAGAAAATTTATTCATGTTGAAGGTCTTTCAGCTAGAGAGGTAAGGGCTCAAAGAATTGATTTCTCAAAGTTTCATAATATTATATTAACAAGTAGAAACTCTGTTGATCACTTTTTTAGAATAACTGAGGAAATGAGGTTTAAAGTTCCTGATCAAACTAAGTATTTTTGTCAGTCTGAGGCTGTTGCATATTACCTTCAGAAATATGTAGTTTACAGAAAACGAAAAATTTATGTTGGTAATAATAACTTTAAAGATCTTGAGGCAACATTTATAAAGTTCAATAAAGAAAGATTTCTTGCCCCAACATCTGGTAGTTTGAATCCAGACATAATAAAAACATTGGATACTTTTGAAATTTCTTGGGAGCGAGCTCAGCTCTACAAAACAGTAGTTAGCGACTTATCTGATTTAAGAGATGTATATTATGATTTACTAGTCTTTTTTAGTCCGTTAGGTATTGAGTCTTTGTTTAAAAACTTTCCTGATTTTGAACAAGATAAAACTCTAATTGCTGTATACGGCAATACAACTGAGGAGGCAGCAAAGGCAAAAAACCTTAGAATAGATATAAAAGCACCAACAGAAGTTTCTCCTTCAATGGCAATGGCTATTGATAAATATATTAAAGGTTAGTTCCTTCTTCCAAATCTGAGCCATAGATAAACAAGATTAGCAATCGAAGCTAAAGCTGCAACTACATAAGTAGCAGCTGCCCAATTTAGTGCTTCTTTTGACTGACTCAATTCTCTTTGATTTACAATTCTTTTTCTTTCTAACCAATAGATTGCTCTTTTACTAGCATCAAACTCAACAGGAAGAGTAACTAAACTAAATAATGTACCAGACGCAAAACCTAAAATACCCAACATAGTTAAATTTTGGCCAAGAACAGGTGAAGATTGCATTAAAAAAAATCCGGCTAACAAAATCCAAATACCAATGTTAGATGTAAAACCCACAACTGGTACTAAAATAGACCTCATTTTTAACCATTCGTAGCCTTTTGCATGCTGAACAGCGTGACCACACTCATGAGCAGCGACAGCAGCAGAGGCAGCATTTCTTTTGAAATAAACACTTTCGCTGAGATTGACAGTTTTCTTTTGAGGATTGTAATGATCCGATAATTGACCCTTAACACTTATGACTTTGACATCATAGATTCCATGATCAGACAACATTTTTTCAGCAATTTCTTTACCTGAAAGATTAGCAGATAAGTTAATTCTAGAAAACTTTTTAAATTTTGATTTAAGTTGATTTTGAATATAAAAGCTTAACGCAAATATGGGGCCAAAAATAAATAAATAAATGGGGTCGAAATAAAACATATTTTTTTTTGTAAAGTTAATTAAACTAGTAAATAAGTAAAAGATATTATGAATTTTTTAACTTAAATAAAATTATGCTTAATTGTAATAATGCAGTTATTCCATTTGCTACAATTATTGATAAACTTCCTATTAAAACTCCATAGATAAGCCAGAGTATTACACCAATCAACAGAATTATATACATTGTTAATGAAATACCATCTGCATTTTTTTCTTTGTAAATTTTATAAACTTGTGGAACAAATGCAGAAGTAGTTAAAAATGCAGCAGAAAGTCCAATGATTTCAAATATCGGATTAATCATAGAACAATATTTATAATTTTGCCAGGTACTACTATAATTTTTTTGGGTTCAGTATTGTTTAAAATATATTTTGTTTTATCAAATGTCATAACTGCTTCTTCAATTTCTTTATTAGAAAGATTTAGTGGTAGGCTTATTGTAAACTTAGTTTTACCATTAAATGAAACTGGATATAATTTTTCAGTTTCGACTAAATATTTCTCATTATATTCTGGATAAATCTGATTGACAATAGATTCTTTATGTCCTAATTGACTCCACAACTCTTCAGCAAAGTGAGGTGCAAAAGGAGAAATAAGTATTAGCAGTTCTTCTAGAACTAATCGATTGTTGCATCCAATTGAACTAAGTTCATTTACACATATCATAAATGAGCTTACACATGTATTAAGGCTTAATTTTTCAATATCCTCAGTGATTTTTTTAATTGCTTTATGAAGTGACTTTAGCGATTCATTTGTAGGCTTTTCTTCTGAAACATTAAATAATCCATTCTTGAAAAATAAACCCCAAAACTTTTTTAAAAATGAGTGAACTCCCGATATACCTCTTGTGTCCCATGGTTTAGATTGATCAATTGGACCAAGGAACATTTCATACATTCTTAAGGTATCAGCTCCATATTGATCACATATTTCGTCTGGATTGACAACATTAAACTTAGACTTCGACATTTTTTCTTGTTCCCTAACACAATTAAAGATACCATCCTCTAATTTAAAAGTTGAATTTTTAAAATCAGAATCTTTAGATTTTAAAATATTATAATCTACTTGATTATTACCCTTAACATACTTTATATCTATTCTAACCTTATCAACTTTAGTATTTGAGATAAGATTACTTGAAATATATTGATTAGTATCTGATTTTCGATATATAAAGGCAGAATTTCCCAAGATCATACCCTGATTAATTAATTTTTTTGAATACTCATCGTGGTTAAGATAATCTAAGTCATACAGGAATTTTTGATAGAATCTTGAATACAATAAATGTCCAGTTGCATGCTCACTTCCACCGAAATAAATGTCTATGTCTTTCCAATATTTTAGAGATTCTTCCGAAATAAATTCTTTATCGTTCGTTGGATCCATATATCTGTAAAAGTACCAAGAACTTCCTGCCCAACCTGGCATGGTATTCAATTCTAAAGGAAAAGTATCAGTATCATTAATTTCGGAATTTGATGTAACCTTTTTTGTCTTATTATTCCATGCCCAAACAGAGGAATTACCGAGTGGGGAGTCTCCATTTTTTGTTGGAAGAAAGTTGTCTACATCTGGTAACTCTAAAGGTAAATAATCTTTCTCAATATTCATTGGAATACCATTTTTGTAATATATTGGAATAGGTTCACCCCAATATCTTTGCCTACTAAAAGTAGCATCTCTTAACTTGAATTGAATTTTAGATTCACCAATTCCCTTGTTTTCAATTTCTTTGATTATTAATTCCAAAGATTTTTCATAATCTAATCCGTTTAGGAATTCTGAATTAATAAGCCTAAAGCCTGATTTATCAGAAAAAGCATTGTTTGAAATATCTATATTTTCAAAAATATTTGGGATATCAATCATAAACTTTTTTGCAAAGTCAAAATCCCTTTGATCTCCTGCGGGGACTCCCATTACAGCTCCAGTCCCATAACTTGCAATAACATAATCTGAAATCCATATAGGTATTTTTTTTCCTGTAAAAGGGTGAATTGCATAAAAACCTGAAAATACTCCAGAAACGGTTTTTACATCAGATAATCTTTCTCTCTCTGATTTTTTTGAAACTTCATTAATGTATTTCTCAATTTCTAATTTATGATTTAATGATAAAAATTCAGATATGTCTTTATATTCGGGAGCAATAGTAAGAAAAGATACCCCAAATATTGTATCTGGTCTTGTAGTAAAAACCTCAATTTTCTTGTTAGAACCTTCAACATTAAATGTTAAAGACACACCTTTTGATTTTCCAATCCAATTTCTTTGCATTTCTTTTAATGGATCTGGCCAATTAATTTTATCTAGATCATTTAAAAGTCTATCTGAGTATTTACTGATTCTAAGACACCAATGTTTAACCTTTCTTTTTGTTACTGGATAACCTCCTCGTTCACTTACTCCATTTATAATTTCATCATTTGCTAATACGGTTCCAAGCTCTTCACACCAATTTACATCTCCATCTGTCAAGTATGCCAATCTATAGTTCATTAGTATATCCGACTTAATTTTATCATCAAAATTTTTCCACTGAGAATTTGTAAAAGAGTACCCATGATTTAAAAGATCTTCTTTCAAACTTTTATTACCATCTCTCTCAAAAATACTTATTAAATTTTCTATACTCTTTGCTTTTTTATCCTTTGGGCAATAGTATGAATTGAACATTAGAATAAATATCCATTGAGTCCATTTGTAATATTTTGGATCAGATGTTCTAATTTCTCTTGACCAATCAAAAGAAAAGCCTATTCTATCTAATTGGCATCTATACATATCTATATTTTCAGACGTAGTCTTTCTTGGATGTTGACCAGTCCTGATTGCATATTGTTCTGCAGGAAGTCCAAAAGAATCATATCCTTGAGGATGTAGCACATTATATCCTTTATGTCTTTTAAACCTTGAATATATGTCACTCGCAATATATCCAAGAGGGTGACCAACATGAAGACCTGCTCCAGATGGGTAGGGGAACATATCTAAAACATAAAATTTGGGTTTTGAAGAAAAACCAACTTTGAAAGTTTCATTGGTTTTCCAATATTCCTGCCATTTCTTTTCTATTTCTAGAAAATTATATTTCACTTTTAGCAAATTTATACAAAGGAAGAACTAATTTAATTAACATAAAAATTAATTTATTATTTGTTTATTACTTTTATAAAAGTTTGGAAACTAAAAAAAGAATCAATCCAGAAGTTAACAAGGTAAGAGGAAATTTAATTTCAATTTTTCTTATAAACACAGTTGTATTATTTACTTTATCGTTGATAGGTTTTACATATCTTCATTCCACTTCAATTGAAAATTATTTTAAAGAAAATGTTACAATCAGTGTCTTTCTTAAAAATGATACAAAAGAGTCTGAAAATAAACAACTTATAAAGCTTTTGAGGTTAGATGATGATGTAAAGAGAATTAGCTATTTATCTAAAGAAGATGCTGCAAAGATTTTCTCATCAGAAATTGGAGAAGAATTCGTTGGATTCCTTGGATACAATCCGCTTTTAGATGCAGTTTCAGTTCAACTCAATGGTGATAAAATTGATATATTTAATATTGAAAAATTTATTGAAAATTTCGAAAATTTTGACTTTATTGAGGAAATTGAATATGACAAACCACTTGTTGAGGCACTTTCAAAAAATTTTGAAAGAATTGGTTTATGGATTATGATTATTAGTGTCGTATTTTTTCTGACTAGTTTTATTTTAATAAATAATTCAATTAAAATCTCTATTTATTCCAAAAGAGAAATTATAAAAACAATGCAACTTGTAGGAGCTACTAGTAAATTTATAAGAAGGCCATTTATATTACAGTATTTAAAAATAAGCTTACTCTCTTCAATTATTTCAGTTCTAATTTTGTATGTTTTGGTTTATCAGTTAAATCTTCAAGTAGAAGAAATAAACTTTTTTACTAACCCAAGTGACACAATTTTATTAATTAGTTTTATTATAACTTTTGGATTATTTACATCATTCATTAGTTCATTTTTAGTTACTCAAAAATATTTAAATTTAAAATTTATAAGATAAAATTATGAATGGAAAAGATTATTTATTTAATAAAAGGAGATATATAATACTATTTCTTTCAATTTTCATTATAGCAATAGGGTTTATAATTATGTCCGGCGGGGATACAAGTGATCCGAATATTTTTAATGATGAAATATATAACTTCAGACGAATTAGACTTGCACCCTTAATTGTGTTGTCAGGTTTTATTTTATGTATATTTTCAATTCTTTATGAGAACAAGAGGTAATGGTAAAATATAGTTTAGATAGTCTTTCTATTGATGATATAAATAAAGGAAAAATAATACTTGTAGATAAGCCTCTCAATTGGACTTCATTTGATGTTGTTAAATATATTCGTAATTATCTCCATCTTAAATTAAAAATAAAAAAAATCAAGGTTGGACATGCCGGGACACTAGATCCTTTAGCAACTGGGTTATTGATAATATGTATAGGGAGGCAGACAAAAAAAATTTCTGGATATCAAGACCTAGCTAAAACATATACTGGTAAATTTAAACTTGGTGAGACTACCTTATCTTATGATGCTGAGACAGATGTTATTGAAAAATTTGAGTTTAGACATATAACTATCAATGATTTAAAAGAATTAGCAAATGAATTTATTGGTAATAGTATGCAAACACCACCAATATTTTCAGCAATTAAAAAAGATGGAAAGCGTTTATATAATTATGCAAGAGAAAATAAAGAAATTGAGATAGACGAAAGAGAAATTTGTATTTATGATTTTAAAATTTTAGATTTTAATTCTCCGTACATTGAATTTAAAATTAAATGTTCTAAAGGGACCTATATTAGATCTATTGCAAATGATTTTGGTAAAAGATTAAATTCAGGCTCTTATTTATATGAGTTGAGAAGAACTAAGATCGGAAGATTTTCTGTTCTTAATGCAATAGATATTAAATAGATTTTAAAACTAAATATTATATTTGTGTTATCCCTGTAAAATGAGATATAACCGCATACTTTTAAAACTTAGTGGAGAGGCACTTCTTGGAAATAACTCTTATGGTATTGATAATGAAAGACTTGTAGTTTATGCAGAAGAAATTAAGCAAATTCATGATCAAGGTATTGAAATTGCAATTGTAATCGGAGGTGGTAATATCTTCCGAGGCTTGACTGGTTCCAAAGAAGGCATAGATAGGGTCCAAGCTGATTATATGGGTATGTTAGCAACAGTTATTAATGGTCTTGCACTACAGAATGCTCTTGAAAATATGAATATTCCAACCAGAATTCAATCAGCAATTAAAATGGAGTCTATTGCTGAGCCTTTTATAAAAAGAAAAGCTACTAGACACCTAGAAAAAGGTCGTGTTGTAATTTTTGCATCAGGAACTGGTAACCCATTTTTTACTACTGACTCAGCTGCTGTTTTAAGAGCAATTGAAATAAATGCAGAGGTTATATTAAAAGGCACTAGAGTCGACGGAATATATAATGAAGATCCAGAAAAAAATAAAGAGGCAATCAAATTTGATAATATTTCATTTGAGGAAACAATTAAAAAAGGTTTAAAAATAATGGATACAACAGCATTTACATTAAGTAAAGAGAATGAACTACCAATAATTGTATTTGACATGAATATAAAAGGAAATTTAACAAAAGTTGTAATGGGAGAAAAAATTGGAACTAAAGTTTCTAAATAATTTGCAACATGGAAAATAATCAAGAAATAATTGAAAATGCAGAGCTAAATATGATGGCTGCTATAAATCACTTAGAGACAGAATTAGCTAAGATAAGAGCTGGTAAAGCAAACCCAATTATGCTGAAAGGTGTGTCAGTCGAATATTATGGAAATATGACACCATTAAATCAAGTTGCATCTATAAGCACTCCAAATGCCCAAACAATAAGTATTCAACCATGGGAAAAAGATTTACTTGATGAAATTGAAAAAAGTATTATGAACTCAAATTTGGGATTAAATCCTGTAAATAATGGTGAATCATTACTAATCAATATTCCACCCCTTACAGAAGAAAGAAGAATGGAGCTCACTAAATTAGCAAAATCAGAATCTGAATCTGCCAAAGTCAGTGTTAGGAATACAAGGAAAGATGCTAATAATAAGATAAAGGGACTTGATATATCCGACGATTTAAAGTCTAATCTTGAAATAGATTCTCAAGAGTTAACTGATAAGTACATTAAAAAAGTTGATGAAATGTTTACTCTAAAAGAGAAGGATATTCTCACTTTATAGCATATGAACTTAGTAAAAATAAAAGATATTTATAACTCCCCGAATTACAATACTCAAATTGCTGTAGCTGGTTGGGTTCGTGCTTTTAGAGGAAATCGATTTATTGAACTTAACGACGGCTCAACTATTGAAAATATTCAATGTGTAATTTCTGACTCAAATAAACAAAACGAAGTTTATAAAAAAATTAATGTAGGTTCCTCAGTAAAAATTAAGGGTAATTTAATTGAAAGTATTGGAAAAGGTCAAAGTTTTGAAGTTGAGATTTTAAATTTAGAAATCCTTGGAGAGTCAGACCCTGAAAAATATCCAATTCAACCAAAGATACATAGCTTTGAGTTTCTTAGGGAACAAGCACATTTAAGAATAAGGACTTCAACATTTAGTGCCGTGATGAGGATTAGATCAAGACTTGCATATGGAGTTCATAAATTTTTTAATGAGAGAGGATTTAATTACATACATACTCCAATTATTACATCTAGTGATGCCGAGGGTGCTGGTGAAATGTTTCAGGTAACAACCTTAAATAACACTCAAGTTGATAAAAAGAATTTAGATTATACAGAAGATTTTTTCGGAAAAAAAACTAGCCTAACAGTATCTGGCCAATTGGAAGCTGAGACCTATGCACTAGGACTAGGTAACGTATATACTTTTGGCCCTACATTTAGAGCTGAAAATTCAAATACTTCAAGACATGCCTCAGAATTTTGGATGATTGAACCTGAAATGGCGTTTTATGACCTTACTGATAATATGGATTTAGCTGAATCATTCTTAAAATATATTCTTGAATTTATAATGAATTCATGTAAAGAAGATATTGAATTTCTTGATGAAAGACTGTTCAAAGAACAAAGTCAAAAACCAAAAAATGAGAGGGACGATATGACCCTTCTAGAAAAAATTAAGTTCACTATTAAGAATGAATTTGTAAGAATATCATATTCTGATGCTTTTGGAATTCTTAAAAACTCAAACTATAATAAAAAGAAGAAATTTAATTTTTTAATAGATCAATGGGGTTGTGATTTTCAAAGTGAACACGAAAGGTTTCTTGTTGAGAAACATTTTAAATCTCCGGTAATTATATATGACTATCCATCAAGAATAAAGGCATTTTATATGAGGCTGAATGATGATAAAAAAACTGTTAGAGCAATGGATGTTTTGTTTCCAGGAATTGGTGAAATTATTGGAGGATCTCAAAGAGAAGAAAGGCTAGATATCCTTTTGAAAAGGATGAATGAAATGGGTATTGATCAAAAAGAATTGTGGTGGTATATAGACCTGAGAAAATATGGGACAGTTCCACACAGCGGTTTTGGTCTTGGGTTTGAAAGACTAATTATGTTTTGTACTGGAATGCATAATATTAGGGATGTAATACCTTATCCTAGAACACCAAAAAATGCTTCATTCTAATAAGAATTAATTCTTTTCTTACTTTTGTTAAGTATTTGCAAACAATATGCTTAATCAAAAACTACAATTAAAGTTAACACAAAAGCTTTCACCTCAGCAAATTCAACTAATGAAACTGATTCAAATGACTACGACTGAATTAGAACAAAAAGTAAAGAATGAAATTGAGGAGAATCCAGCACTTGAACATGGAAGTGATTTATTAGAAGATGATCCTAGCGAATTTGATACAGACATACAGAGTGAAGATATTAACGTTGATGACTATCTTTCTAATGATAATGATGATATTAGTCAAAATTTTTATTCAACTAATGAAGAGAATTATAATTTTCAAACAAAATCATCACCTAGCTTTCATCAATATTTGGATAATCAATCTAGAAACTTAATTTTAAGTGATAAAGAAAAACCATTATGTGAATTTTTGATTGGCAGTATCGATGAGAGTGGTTATTTAAGAAGAGAAATTGACGATATAATTGATGATTTAGCTTTTACTCAAAATATTACAACTACAAAAAATGATATTTTATCTGTTCTTAAAAAAATTCAGGACCTAGACCCTCCAGGAGTTGGCGCTAGATCCCTTCAAGAATGTCTTTTGATTCAGCTTAATAAGAAAATAAATCATAAAGGACCTATTTTTAATTCTATAAAAATAATTGAATCAGAATTTGAATTATTCTCCAAGAAAAAATTTTCAAAGCTTACTGAGAAGTTAAATCTATCTGATAATGACTTAAAAGCTGCGATAAAAGAAATTTCAAAATTGAATCCTAAACCAGGTGGATCTATTACAAGTGAATTTTCAAATAATACTATAATTCCTGATTTTATATTGAAAATTCAGGATGGAAAACTTGTCGTTGAATTAAATAAACGAAACTCACCAGAGTTAAGGCTCTCAAATTCTTATAAAGATATATTAGAAGGATATAAAAATGACCCTAATAAATCAAAATCACAGAATCAAGCTGTACAATTTTTAAAACAAAAATTAGATTCAGCAAAATGGTTTATAGAGGCTGTTGAACAAAGATATCAAACACTATTTCAAACAGTAAATGCAATTGTAACTTTTCAAAATAATTATTTTTTATCAGGAGAAGAATCTGATTTAAAACCAATGATTCTAAAAGATATAGCCGAAAAAATTAATATGGATATATCAACAGTTTCTAGAGTTGCCAATAGTAAGTATATTGACACACCCTATGGAATTAAATTATTAAAAAGTTATTTTTCTGAAGGAATGATGAATAATGACGGTGATGAAATATCAACTATAGAAATTAAGAAGACATTAAAACTAATTATTGAAAGTGAAAATAAGGCAAAGCCTCTTTCAGACATAGAATTATCAGAGGTTTTATTAAACAAAGGGTATAAAGTTGCAAGAAGAACAGTTTCTAAATACAGAGAACAACTTGATATTCCAGTTGCAAGACTAAGAAAAGAGCTACAATAAATAAAAGACAAGTCCTAACCTAAAAAAGCTAATATTTAAATTTTCTCCATTAGTGGTCTTTTTATTTTTTAATAAAGGATTTAAATCATATTCCAATGAAATATTCCAAGAATTATATCCAGCATTTATATAAATTGAGGTTGTCCAATCTTCTACATCATCAATAGTAATTTCAGATCCATATGATGGGTTTGAATAAAGTGGGAAATTTTTCTTAAGTTTAAATCCAGAATAAATTCTCCAAAATTTATACTCATCTATTGAAGACTTTCTCCATCTATATTCAAGAGGAAGTACTAAAGAAGAAAAAGAGATTTTATTTTTAGATTCGAGAAACCTGCTTACAACGATCCTATAATCAATATCACTATTAGATTCTATAGGTTGAATATTGGAAGCAAAAAAATTTCTTTCGTATCCAAAACCAATACCAATTGCTTTTGTAGAATTATTATTTAGGGGGAGGTCTCTAATAAAACCAAATTGAAAATTTCCTGAAAAACCATTTTGTTTAAAATTTTCAATAGGTTCTGTTTGAATAAAATAACTTGACCCAAAATAGAATTGGTCTTCTCTATAAGAGTCTTCCTTTATATCCAACTGGGTAAAAGTTAATTGAGTGAAGAATAACAGAAAAAAAAGTAGAAAAAACCTTTTTCTAATTAAAATTTTGAGTGTAGTCTCCAACTCTAGTTGTGTAGTTTAGCTTTAAAGCATTAACTTTTCGGAGTTCTTGCTTTATATCACTGATGATACCCATCTTTGTGTCACTATCAACTTTTAGTGCGGTAGTTAGAACATTTTGAAGTTCTTGACGCTTTGCAGCTCTTTCAGCGAGAACAAATGCTCCAACTTCCTCTACAGATCCAAACTTGTCATTTAATTGAATTCTAGCCTGAGTACCATAGGTGTCAACATATCTACTTGATGGCTTTCCAGCATATATATATATAACTCTATCTTTTTTATCTAATTTTTGAACTTGATCAGCAGCAGGCAGAGTGTTTTGTACCATTAAGGTACTATCACGCATGACAGTTGCAACCATAAAGAAGAACAATAACATGAAAACAATATCAGGCAACGAGGCAGTTGATATTGCAGGTAAATCTCCACTTTTCTTTTTATTAAATTTTGCCATTATTAATTTACTTTACTTGGTTCAGCCTCAGATAATTTTTGAGGATATAATTGTTTTACTACATCTAACTTTTCTTTTAAGCTAGCTTTATCATCAGCAGATGTTCTCGGATCACTGTATATTAAATCAGCTTCGACATAAGAAATTCCTAGGTTTGGATTTAACCTAGAAAATTCTCTATTCCTAAGCTCATTATAAGCAGCAACAAGCTCATTTTGAACTGCTATGTATATCTTATATTCAGTTTCCCTATCATTTTTTAATGATATAATTGCTTTATCAGGATTATCAGATGATCTAGGATTTCTTTCACCTTGACAATAATCACATGCTTCTTCACCAGAGCCACCACCATTATCAAGAAAATCAACAGCAAGACTTCTCAAATCTTTAATATCTGTCAATGATTCCTCAACTAATAATTGATTATTCTTATTTACGACAACTGTAAAAATATTTTTTTCTCTAATGATGGGTGGATCAATTTGGTCTTCCATTGGAGGAAGCTTTCTATTTATACCGCTATCAGTTTCAATAGTCGTCGTTACTAGAAAGAAAATCAAAAGCAGAAAGGCTATATCCGCCATTGATCCTGCATTAACTTCTGGGGCTTTTCTTTTGGCCATAACCTATTTTTTAAATATTTTTTTTGTACCTGGAAAAACCATTAAAAAAACAGCAATAATTGTTAAAATAAAGAATACATTAATGCCTGTGCCAACCAATCTTGAGCCTAATGCAGAAAGAACTTTTCCGTCTCTCATAGGAGTTTCTATCCCGTTTGAGAGTAAAAAGCCAACAAGAACAACCATAAGGAATAGGCCAGTAGACTTCATTGCATTTTTCATTTTAGTTTTGTCTTTAACTATTCCTCTCAAGGAAAAGGTTAAAGTAACTAACACAGCAATAAATAGTACAATTTGACTAAGTAAAATTATTGGTGTAATTATGCCATAATCACCGGAAGCAGCAGACATTTTTATACTATCATCACCTGTAAAAAACACTAATGATAAGAATATCAGACCTAGTACTCCAAGGGCTATACACCCAATTTTAGTTAATTTTTCTAAATTCATAATAATTTATTTTTTTTGCGTAGAAAGAATATCGATTAAAGTAATTGATGCATCTTCCATATCATTAACTATTGAATCAATTTTCGCAACTATGTAGTTATAAAAAACTTGAAGTATAATTGCTACTATAAGACCAAATACAGTTGTTAATAAGGCAATTTTAATACCACCTGCTACAAGTGAAGGTTGCATATCTCCAGCTGCTTCAATTCGATCAAATGCGTTAATCATTCCAATAACGGTTCCCATGAAGCCAAGCATTGGTGCCAATGCAATAAATAAAGATATCCATGAAACATTTTTTTCAAGTTGACCCATTTGCACACCACCATAAGATATTACTGCTTTCTCTGCGCTTTCAACTCCATCTTTTGCTCTATCTAGTCCTTGATAAAATATTGAAGCAACTGGACCTTTAGTATTTCTACAAACTTCTTTTGCAGCATCAACACCACCTGATTTAAGTGCTTCTTCAACATCATCTGTAAGCTTATTAGAATTTGTTGTTGATAGGTTAAGGTAAATTATTCTTTCAATTGAAATAGCTAATCCTAAAATTAAACATATAAGAACAATTCCCATAAAACCAGGACCACCTTCAATAAAACGTTTCTTTAATTCTTGTGTAAAACCAGCTGAGGCATCGTCTGAAGACTCCATCATTGGTTCATCTTGTGAATCCTGAACAGTAACTACACTGTTAATTGTAGTTGAAGCAAAAGCATAGTTTGTAAAAGTTGTGCCTACAATTACAGAAAGAATTAAGGCAAATAATATTTTTTTCATTTTTATAGTATTTTCAATAATTGAGAATCGAAAGATATAAAAATTATTATTTGATTCAAATTTTTTTTATTGATACATTTTTTAAATAAATTGAATTTTAATAATATCAATTATGAAAAATAAAATTATAATATTTACTTTTTTTTATAGTGTTAATTTATTCAGTCAAGATATTCCTGCAAAATGGGAAGAATTAACTGCCTCTGATTGGTTACAAGCACTGGAAAAGTCTAATAAAACATGCATACTACCTCTGGGAATATTAGAAAAACACGGTCCTGGTGTCCCAATAGGCTCTGACTTAATTAGAGTTAGAAATTGGGCTTCAAAAGCAACAGAGGCAGAATATGCTGTTATATTCCCAGATTATTTTGTTGGACAAATAAATGAAGCTAGGCATGAATACGGTACATTTTCATTACCAAATAAATTAGTGATGGAATTACTGGAAGAAACTACTAAAGAAATTGCAAGAAATGGATTTGACAAAATAATTATTATCAATGGTCATGGAGGTAATCCTCAAATGATTAGATATTTTGTTCAAAATCAATTAAATGAAAAAAAAGATTATGCTGTATACTTCTTTGAGCCTGATTTTACAGAAGAGATAAAGAATGAAATAATTTCGGTAAGAAAGACCGATCCTTCAAAAGATCAACATGCCGGTGAGAGAGAAGCCTCTGAGATACTATATTTAAGACCTGATTTAGTGAAATTAGACAGGGGTAATAATGAGTCAGGAGAAAATCTCAAAAGATTAGATCTTTCAAGTAATTTATATACAGGAATTTGGTGGTATTCATCATACCCAAATCATTATGCAGGTGATCAATCTTTTGGATCAAATAGATTAGGTAAGATTATTACTGACAATACTGTTTCTTATCTGGTTGATGCAATTAGAGAGGTCAAAAATGATACAGTGACTATTAAAATGCAGAATAAATTTTTTGATGAGGTAAAGCAATAAAGTTTATTTTGATCTATATTTTTCAAAGGGATATTTTTCAGGAAATACAAACGGACCCGTTGAAATTATTAGTGGAAATTCTGATTCTGGATCAATTATAAATTCAATCATTGTGGCTTTATAACCTTTGAAATCTGAGCTTATAATTAACTCATATTTATTATTAGCCGATTTACCAATATATGTTTGTTTCCAAAGTTCCCCCTCTTCCCAAAGTCTAAAGTCTCTTCCATTATCATTTTTAGCTGTCCAAACTGAGACATCATACTCTCCATCATAATCTAATTCTGCAATTAATTTGTTATCTACAAGATTCCAATTTAAAGTTGGTATTTCAATATCATTTATTATTCTGTAAAAATAACTTATAAGATCGTTAGTTAAATATCTTCCATCTAAAGAGTGATTTTTATTTGGCACATATCTAATAATTTTTTTACCCGGCAACTTATTGTAATAAAATCTCCAGGAATCAGTTGAAAAGAACTCGTCAGATCCTGCATTAATTATATATTTAGGCATTGTAAATTTGTCTATAAAAGAAAATGGCTCAATATAAGTCATGAGCACTTTAAATTCTTCTGTACCCAACCAATCTTGAATATTGTAATTTACATATTCTTGAATTGCAGGTGAAAACTCTCCATAGCTTCTATAATGATTTTCAAAAGAAGGGACTAAATTAAGCATATCTATTACCATAGGAATAACTGCCTTAACTCTATTATCAACTGCTGCAGTAGTCCATGCAGTCCATCCTCTTTTAGATGCACCAGAGACTACAAAGTCTTTAACTTGAATATCATTTTGCAATAAGATTTCTTGAGCTAAATCCATAGCTCTAACTATAGCTCTAGTCATAGGAAATCTAGGTAGCCATTCAATATCTTTTTGTTTCGCACCCTGATTTAAAAATTTATTCCATGCGAAGGCAATTAAGTCATCCTCTTTAAAGGAGTCTTGTTCCGAACCTAAAAAATTCAAAGGTTGGAAAGGTATATTGCTGACATTAACAATTACAGATTCTGTTTTTATAGCATTCTCAATAGACTGAGAATCCAATCTGAAATAATCATCACTCTTTTCTCCACCATCAATAAACATAATTCCAGTAGATGAGGTTGTTTGTTTTGGGATTATAATGTCAACATAATGCCACCATTCAGCTTGGTCAACTTTTTTTGAATCTAGCCATTCCCCTGAAATCATTTTTATATGATATCCTGTCCAATTTTCCTGATAAGTAACCTCTTTGATTTCATAACTAAATTCATTTTTTGTAGATTCAATATAATTTGACATTGATGAATATTTTTCTTCTGTATACAAGAAAATAAAATTTAGAAAGGAATAAGCTAGCACTAGGGATATAACAATAAATAATGTTTTAAGTTTCATTTTTTTTATTACCACCTAATTATTGTACTTCCCCATGTAAATCCACTACCAAATGCAGCTAACACTATCAAGTCTCCTGATTTAATTTTTCCATCTTGCCAAGCTTCTGTTAGAGCAATTGGAATAGATCCAGCTGTGGTATTTCCATACTTTTGAATATTATTATACACTTTATCATCAGATAGACCAAATTTCTTTTGAACAAATTGAGAAATTCTAAGATTTGCCTGATGTGGTATTAACATATCAATTTGTTCTGGTGATAATCCATTTTTATTTAAGCCTTCCATTATAACTTCTGTAAATCTAACAACGGCATTTTTAAAAACTAATTGACCGTTCATATACGGATAATAGGAGACATCATCTGGATCATTAGACTTAATAATTTTGTTTACCCACCTGTTTGTGTTTGGTCCAATTAGTGTTAATTCTTCAGCAAACTTTCCTTCAGAGTATAAATGTGAGGATAAAATTCCCTTTTCTGGATCCTCCTCTCTTGAAATTATTGCAGCTCCAGCACCGTCCCCAAAAATCACACTTACAGCTCTCCCTCTGGTTGAGAAGTCTAGACCACCTGAGTGATTTTCTGACCCAATTACAAGGATGTTTTTATACATACCTGATTTAATAAACTGATCAGCGGTAGCAATAGAGTAAATGAAACCGGAACACTGATTTCTTATATCCATTGCTGGACAAGTTTTTATTTGAAGTTGTTCTTGAACAAGAACACCACCTCCAGGAAAATAATAATCTGGACTTAAAGTTGCAAAAATAATTAAGTCAATTTCATCTTTGTTAATACCTGACCTTTCAATAGCAATTTTAGCCGCTTTAACACCCATTTTTGCAGTAGAATTGCCATCACCTTTTTTAATATGTCTTCTTTCCTTAATTCCTGTTCTTTCTACTATCCACTCATTTGATGTATCCATTATTTTTGATAAATCATCGTTTGATACTATATTTTCAGGAACATACATTCCTAAGCCTGAAATTCTTGAATTATACATAATATAGGTTTTTTCCAAGTTAATCAATTTTAGCAAGAATAAAGTTTTTTTAATTAAACTAAGTCTACAAATAAATCTAAAATTTAACTTACGGAAAATTAACGAATGCTTAATTTTTTTAACTATTACGCTTTTTTAAAATTATCTAGCTAACTTTAAATATGATTCAAAAAGGAATTTTTCTCGCTCTTATACTAAATCATTTATTTATTTTTTCTCAAAAAAAAATTGTAAACGTTGATTCTATTATTAAAGCTGATAATTACAAAGTATTCAAAAATATAAGTTACGATATAGATAAAAAAAATAAACTTGACTTATGGATTGCAAGCACTGAATTAAAAACTCCATTTGTTATATATATTCATGGAGGGGGGTTTGGATCAGGAAGTAAAAATGCTGCTTATTCCAAGGACAATTTTAAAAGAATTAAAAGGCTATTAGAAAACAACATTTCATTTGCTACAATTGATTATAGATTTAAAAATAATGATGACTTTTTATTAACATCCTTTAACGATGCTAAGAGAGCGTTACAATTTTTAAAATTTTACAGTGACAAATTTAACCTGTTAAAAAGTAAAGTAGCACTGATGGGAGCTTCTGCTGGAGCTACCTCATCTTTATGGATTGGATTACAAGATGATTTATCAGATAAAAAAAGTAAAGATCCTGTCCTTCGTGAATCCACAAAAGTTTCTTGTATAATTGGAATTGCTGCAGCTCATTCACTAAATTTAAAAAGATGGAAAGATATGGCAAATGTTGATGAAGCATATTTAAAATCTATTTTTGAAAATTATCTTGGAAAAATGGATACTGAAAAATGGATGGAAAGATCTTTTAATAAAAATTATATTTCTGAAGTTGACTTTTTTGAAAAAATGGATTCTAATGATCCTCCAATTTTTATTGTAAATTATGGAAAAAATACAAAGCCAAAAAATATTGCTGATTTTCATCATAATCCCTTACACGCAAAACTTTTAAAAAACAGAGCAGATTCTTTAAAAATTAAAAATGTTATTTATGCTCGAGGAATTGGAATTATAGACAAATCAAATAAAAACATTGTAGATTTTATAATTGATAATTTAATTAAAAAATAAATTAATTAAATGCATTCACAAATTATTAAATTTTTAGTTATCATTATCTTATTTATTTCAAGTTGTAGTGAAAATAAAAAAAAACATTTATTTATATTATCAGGTCAATCAAATATGGTACTCCTTAATGAAAAGGAAACCTTTATCCCCATGTTAGAAAAAAAATTTGGTAAAAATATGATTTTAGTCGTAAAAGATGCTAAAGGAGGAGAACCTATTAGAAGATGGTATAAAAAATGGAATGAAAAAAGTAAAGAAGACGATAATCTTAATCAAATAAATGAATATGGGAAAGATTCAATTGGGAATATGTATGATAAGCTAATTACCAAAGTAAAAAAAATCACAATTGATAAAAAAATTGAATCAATAACTTTTATATGGATGCAGGGTGAAAGAGATGCAAGAGAAAACTTAGCTCAATATTATGAAATAAGTTTGTTTGGATTATATGATCAGTTGTCTAAAGATTTAAATAGAGATAACATAAATTTTATAATTGGAAGAATAAATGATTTTGACTTAAAAAACTCAAATTATAAACATTGGACAAAAATTAGAGAAATTCAAGTTAAATTTGCTGAGTCAAATGACAAATTTAGTTGGATTGATACTGATGATCTAAATGATGGATATAATAAAAAAGGTGATTCTATTAATAATGATTTACATATGTCAGTTGAAGGATATAAAACTTTAGGTAAAAGATTTGCAGAAAAAGCAATTGAATTAATTGTTAATAATAATTAATTTACATTCCATTAATAAGTCAATCTCTCACTTAGCAGAGAGGATGGGATTCGAACCCACGATTCCATTTCTAGAATACACGCTTTCCAAGCGTGCGCCTTAAACCACTCGGCCACCTCTCTAATTAAACAAATTTAAAAAATTAATTTCCAAAAATTTTAATAGAATTTTGCTCAGTTACAGATGAAACTTCGTCAAAGTGAATATTGTATATTTCAGCAATCTTTGATGCAATAATTTGAAGGAAAGAACTCTCATTTCTTTTTCCTCTATGTGGAACTGGAGCAAGATACGGAGAATCTGTCTCAAGAACGATTTTATCTAATGGTATTGAACTTAAAAATTCTGAAATCTTTCCATTCTTAAATGTTACAACTCCACCGATACCTAAAAGAAAATTTAAACCAATTATCTTTTCAGCTTGTTCCTTATTACCTGTAAAACAATGAAAAATTCCTCTCAAACTATTTGATTTATATTTTTTCAGAACTTCAAAGATCTCATCAAAAGAGTCTCTAGAGTGGATTATAATTGGAAGATCATATTCAATAGCAAGTTTTATTTGCTCTTCAAATGCGCTTACTTGTTGATTAAAATATTTCTTTTCATGAAAAAGGTCTATCCCAATTTCACCAATTGCTTTGTAATCATGTTCTTTAATTTGTTTTTTTACAAATTCAATTTCCGATTCAAAGTTTTTATCAACGTAACAAGGGTGAAGACCAATCATACAAAAAATTCTATTTGGAAATTTATTTTCTAAAACATGCATACTCTTATTATGCTTAGAACTAATTGATGGTAAATAAAATTTTTTAACACCAACAGAGACTGCTCTATGAATTACATCATCAATGTCCTCCTTAAAATGGTCTAAATATAAATGGGTGTGAGTATCAATCAAATTAATTAAGGCCTAAAGATTTTTTAACTTTTCCATCCATCAAAATATTTTCTGGATCTTCTACACCCTCTTTAACAGCAATTAAAAATCCAACAGACTGATTACCATCAATAATTCTGTGATCATATGATAAAGCTAGATACATCATAGGTCTAATCTCAACTTTTCCATCAACAGCAATTGGTCTTTTAATAATATTATGCATTCCAAGAATACCTGATTGAGGAGGGTTAATAATTGGTGTAGAGAGCATTGACCCAAAAACTCCACCATTTGAAATTGTAAAAGTACCACCAGTTAAATCATCCACAGTTGTTGACTTATTTCTTACATTATCTGCTAGTCTTTTTATCTCCTGTTCAACAGCAGCAAAAGAAAGTTCCTGAGCATTTCTAAGCACTGGAGTCATTAAACCTTTTGGTCCAGAGACAGCAATACTTATATCAGAGTAATTATAAGAAATCTTTTCATTACCGTCAATCATTGAATTTACATCAGGATAAAGTTTAAGTGCTCTTGTTACAGCTTTGGTGAAGAAACTCATAAATCCAAGACTAACTCCATGTTTTTGAGAGAAGGCTTCTTTGTACTTTTTTCTAAGATCAAATATTTTTGATAAATCCGCTTCATTAAAAGTAGTTAACATAGCTGTTTCATTTTTAACAGAAACTAGTCTTTCGGAAACCTTTCTTCTTAACATTGAAAGTTTTTCTCGGTTTTCAATCCTACCTTCATGATTTGAAGAGCCCATGGCTGGAACTACTTTTAAGACATCATCTTTTGTTATTTTATCTCCTTTAGACCTTATTTCGTTAATATCAATACCTTGATCTGAAGCAATATTTCTAGCAAGAGGAGTAATACTTATATCATCCATCTTACTCGGTTCAATCTTTTTTTCCTCTATTATTTTTTGTAATGGAGGCTCTGAATTTTCAGATTCAGAATTCGATGTTTCAGTTGTATCAATTAAACATACAATATCACCAACAGACATTGAATCTCCTTCTTCAGCTTTTAAAGTAATTTTACCAGATGCTTCAGCTGGAAGATCCAGTGTAGCTTTATCTGAATCTATTTCTGCAATAGTTTGATCCTTAGTGACAATGTCTCCATCTTTAACAAGCCATTGAGAAATTTCAACTTCTGTAATTGACTCACCAGGGGAAGGAATTTTCATTTCAAGGACCATCAGTAATCTTTAGCTATTTTAAGATATCTAAATTAATCATAAAATTGAAACTATTTAAATAATCATTATCTTAAGGTCAAAAACATATGTCGAACAGAAGAGGATTTATTAAGTCATCAACCATTGCAACAATTGGTTTAATTTCATTAAACCAAAATCTATATTCTTTACAAAAAAATTCAAATAGAAAAATCAGGATAAGTTTGAATCCAGGTGCAGTTGGAATTAATTGTACAGCTGATGAATTACTTGAACTTGCTATAAAGTATAATTTTGATTCAATTATACCTATTGTAAAGGAATTTCAGGAAATGGATCATATTGAAATTGATAATTATCTAAAAAAAATGAAAGAAAATAAAATTTCATTTGATGTCTCTGGATTACCAGTTCAATTTAGAACAAATAAGGATCAGTTTAATAAAGGTTTAATCACTTTAGATACTTATTGTAAAATTTTAAATAAGTTAAATGTTAAGGGTTTTAATACCTGGATTATGCCTACCAATAAAGAATTAACTTATTTAAAAAATTTTAAAGTACATAAAGATAGACTAAAAGAGTGTGCTAAAATTATTGGAGATTATGGAATGAAACTTGGCTTAGAATTTGTTGGACCAAAAACATTAATGTCAAGAGATCAATTTTCATTTATTAGAACAATTAATGAACTACGAGAGTTAATTGTTGCTATCGATGAAAAAAATGTTGGATACCAACTTGATGCCTTTCATTTATATTGTGCAAATCATTCAGTTGAGGATTTAAAATTTTTAAACAAGGATAATATAGTAATGTGTCAATTAAACGATGCTGTTCTTGGAAGATCAGTTGATGAGCAATTAGACCTAGAAAGAGAATTACCAGGAAAAACAGGTTTGATTGATACAGCTCCATTTTTAAATTTTTTAAATAATATTGGGTATGAGGGGACTGTAAGTGCAGAACCATTCAATAAAGAACTAAATAAGATGAACAATGAAGATGCAGCAAAAGCAACTTTTAATGCAATTAAGAATAGTTTTGAAAATGCTGGGATTTTTTAATAAAAAAAAAGACTCACTTTCTAAAATTGTTTTTTGTTTTATCAAAAACATATTCAATGACTTGATTATGTCTTCGCTCGAATCTAGTAAAGCTGCCTGATGCTGTTGACCCATAGAATCTTCTTGTTGCAGGTCTCATATTTTTTGCAATTGGATGGTAAGTTTGAATATGATTCCAAGCACCCATATTTCTTGGTTCTTCCTGCGCCCATACAATATCTGTTGCATTTGAGAATTTTTTAATTTCAGAAATAATCAATTTAACTGGAAGAGGAAACAACTGTTCTATTCTTACAATTGCAACATTTATTATATTATTTTTCTCTCTATGATCAATTAAATCAAAATAAAATTTTCCACTACAGAATACCAGAGAGTCTACTTTATCTGGATCAATTTCAGAATCAGTAATGACAGGAATAAATTTAGAACTTGTTAACTCAACAATATTAGATATAACTTTAGGATGACGAAGAAGACTTTTTGGAGTAAATAAAATTAAAGGTTTTCTAAATTTAGTTAACATTTGCCTTCTTAATAGATGAAAAAGATTTGATGGCGTAGTACAATTTGCTGCATACATATTGTCCTTTGCACATAATTGCAAATAGCGTTCCATTCTTGCAGAAGAATGCTCAGCTCCCTGTCCTTCATAACCATGAGGTAGATATAATACTATACCATTTTGCAATTTCCATTTATCTTCAGCAGATGAGATATACTGATCAATGATTATTTGAGCTCCATTTGAAAAATCTCCAAATTGAGCCTCCCAAATCGTTAGGCAATTAGGGCTAGCAAGCGCATAACCATAATCAAATCCTAAAACACCATATTCAGATAAAGGAGAGTTGTATATTCTAAATAATCCTTTATTAATTGAATCAATGTTATTTAGTGGGAGATATTCCTCCTCTGAATCCTCAGATTTTAACACTGCATGTCTGTGAGAAAAGGTTCCTCTTTCAACATCCTGGCCTGAAATTCTTACATTAAAACCTTCATTTAATAATGTTCCATATGCAAGTAGTTCAGCCATAGCCCAATCAACTTTTCCATTTTCAAATATTAGCTTTTCTTTAGAATCAAATAGCTTTGTGATCTTTCTTAAAAAAGGTTTATTAGGTAGTGAAGTAATAAATTTTGCAACATTGAGTATATCTTTTTTTAACGAACTTGTTTTATAATCTTCCAGCATTTTACTCTCGTCTACTCTTATAAATCCTTCCCATACCTCTTGCATAAATGGTGTAATCTTTGTTTTTTGTTTTTTCTTAGAATCAGTTAACTCAGTTTCCAGTTTTGAAAAATATTCTAATTCAATTTTAGAAACATGATCATCATTTATTATTCCTTGATCTATAAGTTTAGATGCGTATATATCTCTTGGATTTGGATGACCTGATATATATTTATATAGTTTTGGCTGAGTAAATCGCGGTTCATCTCCTTCATTATGGCCATATTTTCTGTATCCTAATAAGTCAATGAAAACGTCCCTATTAAATTTATTTCTGTATTCTAAAGCGAAGGTTACTGCATGAATAACAGCTTCAACATCATCTGAGTTAACATGTAAGACTGGAGAAAGAGTTACTTTACCAACATCCGAACAATATGTGCTTGACCTTGCATCAAGATAATTAGTAGTAAATCCAACTTGATTATTAATTATCAAATGAACTGTTCCCCCAGTTGAATATCCTTTAAGTCTTGACATTTGAATTACTTCATATACGACTCCCTGTCCAGCAATAGCAGCATCACCATGAACAATTATAGGTAGAACTTTATTAGTATTGTTATCAAAATCATTCTCAAGTTTTGCTCTTGCAATTCCCTGTACAATAGGATCAACAGATTCAAGATGAGATGGGTTTGGTGCCAGATTCATATTAATTTTTTTACCTGATGTGGAGGTTCTTTCTGATGTCCATCCAAGATGATATTTCACATCTCCATCAAAAATGTCTTCTTCATAATCCTTGCCTTCAAACTCACCGAAAATATCTCTACTTGATTTTCCAAAAATATTTACAAGAGTGTTTAATCTGCCTCTGTGTGACATTCCCATTACAAATTCTTCAACTCCCTTTTCAGCAGCTAAATTTATCAGAAAATCAATTGCTGGAATTAATGATTCTCCTCCTTCGAGGGAAAATCTTTTTTGACCAACATATTTTTTTTGAAGAAAATTTTCAAATGTATAAGCTTTGTTTAGACTGTTCAATATTGATAATTTTTCATTTTTTGAAAAATTAGGTTGATTACTATTAACATTTATGAAATTCTGTATCCATCTAACTTTAAGAGGATCTCTTATGTACATATATTCTAGTCCTATAGATTCACAATATATTTTTTTTAGTTTATTTATTATGGCTTTTAATTTACTTGGGCCTATTCCAACAATCTCTCCAGCACTAAAGACTAATTCTAGATCACTTTCCTTTAAACCAAAATTTTCTATATCTAATGTTGGCGAATATTTTCTTCTTTCCCTGACAGGGTTGGTTATTGTAAAAAGGTGACCTCTTTGTCTGTAAGCATTAATTAAATTAACAACCTTAAATTCTTGTTTAATATTCTCCGGAACCTCAAATTTTTTCTCTTCAACAGTAATATTTGCATTTTCCAATCCAAAGTCAAAACCCTGAAAAAAAGCTTTCCAACTTGGCTCCAGACTATCAGGAGACTCCAAGTATTGGTCATACATTTCTGCAAAAAAACTTGTATGTGCTGAATTAAGAAATGAGAATTTATCCATTAAATGCCATATAGTTAATAAAATTACAACTTGTTTTTTATGTTTCTCAATAATTTTCAGATTTTTGTATAATGTTTGCCCTAATTGATTGTAATAATTTTTACGCTTCTTGTGAAAGAGTCTTCCAGCCTCATCTGAATGGCAAACCACTTGTAATTTTATCAAATAACGATGGTTGTGTTATAGCTAGAAGTAACGAGGCAAAATCACTTGGAATTCCCATGGGTGCTCCAGCATTTAAATACAAAGAAATTTTTCAAAAAAATAATGTCCAAATTTTCTCTTCCAATTTTACGTTGTATGGGGATATGAGTAATAGAGTAATGTCTATTATAGCTAGACAGGTACCAGAAGTTGAAATATATAGTATTGATGAGGCATTTATAAAGTTTAGTGGATTCTCAGAAGATGAAGCTAACAAAAAATGTAAAGAGATAATAAAAACTGTGTTTAAATGGACAGGTATACCTGTTTCAATAGGCTTAGCTTCAACCAAATCACTTGCAAAAGTTGCTAATAGAATTGCTAAAAAAAACTCTCATAAAACAAATGGATTTTATTCAATTAATAATGAAAGAAAAAGATCAGAAGCTTTAAATAATATTTCTACTGGAGACATATGGGGCATCGGTCTTCAAAATGAAAAAAAGTTGTCAAGAATTAATGTCAAAACCGGAATGGATTTTATAAGTCTTCCTGATAAATGGGTCAAAAAGAATATGAGTATTTTAGGTCTTAAACTCAAGAAAGAACTTGAGGGGAATCCTACCTTGGACATAGAGGAAGGGAAAGTGGATAAAAAGTCTATTGCTACGACTAGAAGTTTTGAATATGAAATTTCTTCATTAGATGACTTAATTGAGAGAATTACTACATTCTCTGTGGTTGCTTCTAAGAAACTAAGAAGACAGAATAGCGAGTGTAATATGATTTGTGTTTTTATTCGTAGTAATCCTTTTAAACAAGACAGCAAAAAATACCATTTCAGTTTAACAGGATCACTTCCTTTCTCGACAAACTCAAGTATTGAAATAAGTAAATTTGCTATAAGTCTTTTGAGGAAAATTTATTCTAAGAATAAGCTTTATAAGAAAGCTGGAGTAATATTGATGGGCTTATCTCCTCAGTCTAATCACCAGTTCAGTATGTTCGATAAAGATCTTGAAAAACAAAAAAAGTTAATGAAGAGTATTGATAGCATTGATAATAAATTTGGGCTCTACAAAGTAAGACTCGGAAGTCAGGATCAAAAAAGAATATGGAAAATGAAAAGACAAAAACTTTCAAGGAATTATACAACTGAAATTGACGAAATATTAATTGTTAGCTAGAATATGAAAAATAATATCAAAATATTTAAACCGGATAAAGATAACTCCTTAAATAATTTATTTATTGAAGAAGGAATATCTGCTGGATTTCCTTCACCAGCAGGTGACTTTGAGGAGGCAAGAATTAGTCTTGAAAAAGTTGTAGTTAAAAATAAAGAAGCAACATTTTATGCAAAGGTTTCAGGAGAATCGATGAAAGATGCAGGCCTAAATGATGGTGATATTTTAGTAATAGATCGAAGTGAGGAATTAAAAAATAATAAAATTGCAGTATGTTATTTAAATGGAGAATTTACTGTAAAAAAAGTGAAAATTGAAAAAGATCATGTCTATCTAATTCCTGAAAATAAAAGATATGATCCAATTAAGGTTACTGAAGAAAATGAATTTATAGTCTGGGGTGTTGTAACTTATGTAGTTAAGAAAATCTAAAGTCTCTCATAAATACCAGCTATACCTTGACCACCTCCAACACAGGCTGTTACCATTCCATATTTTTGGTTTCTTCTCTTCATTTCATTTAATAACTGAATTGAAAGTTTTGCACCAGTACAACCTAAAGGATGGCCTAGAGCGATTGCACCACCGTTAACATTAACTGTTTCAGGATCAAGACCACTTTCTTGAATTACAGCAAGTGCTTGAGCAGCAAAAGCTTCATTTAACTCAGTTTGTTCAATATCAGAAAGCTTTAAACATGCTTGTTTTAGTGCTTTAGGAATGGCCTCAACAGGTCCAATCCCCATATATAGTGGATCTACTCCACCTGATGTACAAGTGACCATTCTAGCAATAGGCTCAATACCGAGTTGCTTGACCATTTCTTCAGACATAACAAGAACAAAAGCAGCTCCGTCAGACATTTGTGATGAACTACCTGCAGTTACTATCCCCCCTAGCTTAAATGCAGGTCTTAATTTTGATAATGCTTCAATTGTTGTCTCTCTTCTAACCCCTTCGTCCATATCAACTACATGGGATTTAGAAACTTTCTTGCCATCTTTGACAAATACTTCTTCTACAGTTATAGGAACAATTTCATCTTTAAAGTATCCATTATCAATCGCATTAGCAGCTTTAGTATGTGACTCACATGAAAATTTATCTGAAGCTTCTCTTGTTATTTTATACTTTTCAGCAACTGCTTCAGCAGTATGACCCATTCCTATGTGATAATTCATATTTTCAAGGTTAGCATTGTAACTTGGTGCCAATTTATATCCCGTCATAGGTATTAAACTCATACTCTCAATACCTCCAGCAATAAAAATGTCTCCAAAACCTGCCCTAATTTTGCTTACAGCCATAGAAATTGCTTCTAAACCAGAAGCACAATATCTGTTAATAGTTACTCCAGGGACTTCTTTTCCAAGAGCTCTTGCAGAAATCAATCTTGCAATTTGAAGACCTTGCTCACCTTCAGGATTAGCACAACCAACAATTACATCATCAACTTTGGTAGTGTCAAGATTTGGAACTTGTGAAGATAGATGTTTAATAACATCTACTGCTAAATCATCGGTTCTATAATTTTTAAAGCCGCCTTTTTTTGCTTTTCCGACTGCTGATCTATATCCAGCTACTATATATGCTTCCATAATTAATTTCTCAAAGGTTTTTTTGTCATCAGCATATGCTGAATTCTATCCAATGTTTTTTGATTTCCAAGCAAACTCATGAAATTTTCTCTTTCAAGATCTAAAAGGTATTCCTCACTTACATTTTGAGAATATGTTAAATCCCCTCCACACATCACGTATGCTATTTTTCTGGACACCTCCACATCGTAGTCTGACATGTAGTTTCCTAATCTAAACTCATTAATTGCAGAGTATAATGTTGATAGTCCAGCTCTTCCTAAAACTTCAATGTCCTGCCTTGAAGATGGAGGTATATACCCCGTTTTAAGGCTCAAAACTTTTTCTTTTGCAATGCATATATTTCGCATTCTGTTCATACAAACAAAATCTCTTTCCGGAAGAAGATAATGATGATCATAAGCCTCAAATGCTGAGGTTGAAACTGCTCCCATTGCTATGGATTTAAAATGATCAATTAATGAAGGCATTTTGACATCACCAGAGTTAAATGAATCTGATGCTCTCATAGCCATTTCCTTCGTACCTCCACCGCCAGGGATTAGACCAACGCCTGCCTCCACAAGTCCAATATATGATTCTGACGCGTGTATTCCAGCATCACAATGGATTGAAACTTCAAGCCCCCCTCCCAACACAAATCCATGAGTTGCAGAAACTACTGGCACATTACATGTTCTCATTCTCATCAATATTTTTTGAAATCCAACTAAAAACTTTTCTATTTCGTCAAAATTCTTTTGCATAGCCATCATTCCCATATTCATTAAATTAGCACCTACTGAAAACTGCTTATCGTTGTTTCCAATTACAATACCATTCCATCCATCCTTTTCTGCTGTATCAATTGCTTCATTTATACCCTTTGCAATTCCTTCTCCAATTGAATTACCTTTCGTTTGAAACTCAATACACATTACACCATCTCCAATATCATGAACAGTACACTCTGGGTTTTTAAGAACTTGTTTATTTTCTCTAAAAGCATCTAAAATATAATGGTTTTCGGAACTTGGAACAGTTTTATATTTCTTTGTATTAATATCATAGAATTTCTTTTTTCCATCTTCAAAAACATAGAACGATTTTGCTCCAGAATCAACCATATCAGTTATCCAGCTTGGAACCTCTTCACCACAACTTTTTATCATTTCAACTGCTTCTTTAATCCCAAGATTGTCCCATATCTCAAAAGGTCCGTAGCTCCACGCATATCCAGTTCTAATTGCATCATCTATTTGGTAAAAGTCATCCGCAATTTCTGGAATGCTCATAGCTGAATATGAAAGAAGACATGAAAAATACTCCCTGTAAAACTTGTTTACATCAGAGTCTCCCTCAACTAAATACTTAATTCTTCTATCAAAAAGCTCTATAGACTTAGCCTGTTTTACCTCAGGAATTTTTGGTTTAATTGACTTTCTATACGTATGTGACTCTAGGTCAAGAGCATTTATAACGGATCTTCCATTCTCATCTTTTTCTTTAGTTTTCTCATAGTATCCTTTTCCAGTTTTATTTCCAAAAAATTTATTTTCAATTAAGAAGTTAAATGATTTATTTTCTGGTTCATCTTTAAGTTTACTGTAGAAAGAATCATTTGTAACATTGTTTACCAAGAAGTTCGTTACATTATTACTTGTGTCAAGTCCAACTAGGTCTTGCAACCTAAATGTTCCTGAATTAGGAAGACCAATAACACTACCAGTCATAAGATCTACTTCCTCGATTTTAAATTTATACTTATCCGTTAATTGAGAAGATTTAATTCCACACATTACACCTATTCTATTACCAATAAACCCTGGAGTATCTTTACATAGAACTGTTTGTTTTCCAAGAATAACATTACCAAATTCCATTAAAAATGATACTAAGGATTGGTCAGAGTCAGTATGAGGGATTACCTCAAACAATCTTAAATACCTAGGAGGATTAAAGAAGTGAGTTCCACAAAATTTAGATTTAAAATTATCTGACCTTCCTTCACATAAAAGCGATATTGGTATGCTTGATGTATTAGAAGTAACAAAAGCATGATCGGATTTATATTTTTCAACTTTTTCAAAAACAGTTTTTTTAATCTCTAAATTTTCAATAATTACTTCAATTATCCAATCTGCATCTTTAATTTTTTCGAAATCATCATCGAAGTTTCCTATTGTAATTCTACTTGCATATTCTTTTTTATATAATGGGTTTGGCCTAGATTTAATTGCATTCTTTAATGATTCATCTGCAATAATATTTTTATTTTTAATTGACTTATTATTGGGCTGTATATCCAGCATTAAAACATCGATACCAACATTTGCAAGATGACATGCTATTCCAGAGCCCATTACTCCTGATCCTAAAACCGCTGCTTTTTTTACTTTGTAGCTCATATCTTATTTATAATAAATGCTAATCTAAATAAAATTATTTTATTATTACCTTTACATTTTAACGAAAAAATTATGGATAAAGAAAATATACTTTTAAACTTTCAAGAAAAGGCAAAAAATGCTGCCCCTATTGGTGGAACCATTAAATTTGAAATTGATGGAAATGCAATTTACATAGATGGTACAGGTTCAGAAAATAAAATTTTATTAGAGGATATGGAAGCTGATTGCACAATTACTATGGCAGGATCATTAATGGAAGATCTTAAAAATGGTAAAGTAAATCCAATGATGGCTGTTATGAGTGGAAAACTCAAAATTAAAGGTGATCAAGGATTAGCAATGAAGCTGCAAGCTTTCATGTAATATTTGTTAATATCAATTTTTTGATTACATTGTGAATAGCTTTAAACCAATGTTAAACAAAATTGAAACAAAAATTAATCGTTCTAGAGTTAAATATGCTATTTCTCTAGCAAAGTCTCTATCTCCAAGTGACATATCTGCCATAAATAAGATTTGGGAACTTTGTGGCTTCAAATCTAAAAAAGAATTCGAAGAAAATTTTGAAACTTACAATGGAACTTCCTTTAAAGATTATATTAAAAATCTCTAGTTAATCTTTATAATTATCTTTTTTAAATTTGCAATCTGGTGAAGCGAAATTTAGACATTCTAGTTATTTCTGATCTACATCTTGGAACATATGGGTCTGAAGCTGATGAAGTTCTAGCCTATCTTGACTCAATTAATGCAGACAAAATTGTAATTAATGGAGACTTTGTTGATATAATGCTTTTCAATAAACGCTTTTGGCCTTCTTCACACATGAAAGTAATTAAGTATTTTCTTGACTTAATTTCTAAGGGCAAAGAAATATATTACGTTACTGGAAATCATGATGAATTAATGAGAAAGTTTTTAAACTTTAAAATTCAAAACTTTAAAATTGTTAATCAAATTGTTTTAGACACTGATGAAGGCAAGGTCTGGATTTTTCATGGTGATGTTTTTGATTTTTCTATCCAGACTGTATGGCTGACTAAATTAGCTGGGTTTCTCTATGACTATATGATAATTTTTAATAGCTGGATCAATAAAAAAATTATGATACCACTTGGTCAAAAAAGATTGAACTTTTCAAAAACATTAAAGTCAAATGTCAAAACCGCAGTTCAGTATTTTGCAAATTTTGAGATGAAAGCAGCTGAAGTAGCACAAAAGAACGGATATAAATATGTAGTTTGTGGGCATATTCATACACCAAAAATTGAATCGTTTGACATAAATGGAGAGGAAGTAATTTACATGAATTCGGGAGATTGGCTTGAGAGCCTTTCTTCTTTAGAATATGCAGACAATAAATGGTCAATATATATGCATAAAAGAACCGAACAGGAGTATAAAGGTGATGATGATTCAAGAATTGAAATGACCAAAAAGGAACTCTACAAAGATCTTGTAGCTGAGTTTAAAATTTTACAGGATAAATGAAAATTCTTTATGCAATTCAAACTACAGGGAATGGACATCTTGCGAGAGCTCAAAGTATAATTCCTAGATTAAAAGAAATTGCAGATATTGATATTATTACAAGCGGTCCTAAAAATGATTTTTTATTGGAAGAAAAGCCTATTTATAATTATTATGGACTTACATTTTTCTATACAGATACTGGTGCAGTCAATTGGTTAAAAACTATTTTTTTAAACAACTATTTTAGGTTCATTAAAGAAATTATCTCATGCCCCGTTAGAAAATATGACTTAATCATAAATGATTTTGAACCTGTTTCAGCTTGGTCAGCTAAATTTAAAAATATTAAATGTTTTGAGCTTACCAATCAATACTCTATGGGGCTTAAAAATATACCAAAGCCAAATAATTATTCAAGAATAGTTTTGCATGCAATTAAATATATTATTCCTTCAAATCTTGGTTATGGATATCACTATAAAAAATATACTGATAGAATTTTTTTTCCAATAATTAGAGACAAAGTGAGGAACCTGGAAATTTCAAGAAGTGATGAAATTATTATTTATTTACCCACTTATTCTCCTTCAAATTTAATTGAAGTAATTAGTCAGCTTCCACAAAATAAAAAATGGACAATTTTTTCAGCTGATGTAAAATTAAAAAAGATTATTTCAAAAGTTAAATTAGAGCCATTGTCCGAAGAATTATTTTTAGAAAAATTTGCATCGTGTTATGGGATTGTTTGTGCTGGTGGGTTTGCAACAACATCTGAGGCAATTTTTCTTGGAAAACCTATGTTAGTTATACCTGTTGAAGCTCAGATAGAACAGCAATTTAACGCAGCAGCACTAAAAAAAGAAGGGGTTACGGTCATTGACAGGTTTTCCTCTAAAAATATTGATCATATTTCAAAATGGGTTGACTCACCAAAAATTTTTGAAATAAAGTACAAAGACGAGTCTAAAGAAATAGTTGAAAAATTAATTGACGATTACTCAAATCTTAACTAAAACTTATTATGGAAAAA
>CABZAD010000010.1 GCA_902523665.1 uncultured Bacteroidota bacterium
AATAAAATTAAAGAATACTCAAATAATTTTAAATCATTAAAATTACTAGAGAAAGAACTTAGTGATAAGATATTATTGAGGGATAAACTAAATTCTGATTTAGACTACAATAAATTCTTGCATGATGAATTTAATGATCTTGAAATCAACAGTATTAATCTAGAAGAACTTCGAGATAAAATTAATGAGGCTGATGACTTAGATCAAATTAAAGATGCACTATCTGTAACAATAGGTCACTTAAACTCTGAAGATGTTGGGGTCTTGGATAAACTTCAAGATATTTCAAGAAACCTCAACAAACTATCAAACTCTTCAGAGAGAATAAGTTTGCTCTTTACAAGGATTCAAACTCTCATTGAGGAATTAAATATAATTTCTAGTGATACAGAATCAATATTATATGATATAGATAATAATCAAGAAAATATTAATGATTTAAGGAATATTCAAGATAAAATTTACACATTACAAAATAAGCACAGGGTAAATTCTATTGAAGATTTATTAAAAATTAAAAAAGATATTGAGTCAAAAATCTTAACACATAATAATATAGACAATGATATAACTAAAATTGAAGAATCAATTAGAAGTTTAATGTTGAATCTTAGTGCAGATGCAGATAAAATTCATAGTAAAAGAAAATCTGTTATACCTGATTTTGAAAAATTAATGAAGCAAAATTTAATTGAGTTAGGAATGGAAAAATCTGATATAAAGATTGATCTATCAGAAACAGAAATTATTCAAAAAAACGGTATAAGTGCTGGTAAGTTCCTTTTTAAATCTAATAAAGTTGGTATTTACAATGAGTTGAAGCATATTGCTTCTGGTGGAGAAATCTCAAGAATAATGCTATCGGTAAAGTCTATTCTTTCCAAATACACCAAGTTAGCCACAATAATTTTTGATGAAATAGATACTGGAATTTCGGGTTCAGTCTCTTCTAAAGTTGGAGAACTGATGAAATTTATGTCACAAAATATGCAAGTAATAGTTATAACACATACTGCTCAATTAGCATCTAAAGGTGACTCTCATTTTAAAGTATTTAAAAGAGAGCAAAATGATAAAGTTATCACCGATATTAAATTGTTGTCTGATGGACAAAGAGTCAACGAAATTGCCGAAATGTTATCAGGTGATAAATCTAATAAGTCAGCAAATGAGCTAGCTAATGAATTATTGAATTAAACTATATTTACATTATGGGAAACAATATTTTAAAAGGTAAAAAAGGAATAATTTTTGGTGCTCTTGATAATAGTTCTATTGCATGGAAAACTGCAGAACGTGTATATAACGAAGGAGGCGAATTTATTTTATCAAATGCACCGGTTTCTATAAGAATGGGAAGCATAAATGATTTAGCAAATAAAACAAATTCTGAAGTCATACCAGCAGATGCCACTAATCTAGAAGATCTTGAAAACTTAATTAAAGCAGCTACTAATAAATTTGGTTGTAAACTAGACTTTGTATTACACTCAATAGGAATGTCTGTAAATGTCAGAAAAGGTAAACATTACACTGATTTAAATTATGAATGGTTGAAAAAGGGGTGGGATGTTTCCGCAGTATCTTTCCACAAATTAATGCAATCTCTATTTAAATTCGATGCAATGAATCAATGGGGAAGTATTGTTGCATTAACATACATTGCTGCACAAAGAACGTTCCCAAATTATAATGATATGGCTGATAATAAGGCATATTTGGAATCAATTGCAAGAAGTTTTGGGTATTTCTTTGGTAAGGAGAAAAATGTTCGGGTTAATACTATATCTCAATCACCAACTATAACTACTGCTGGTAAGGGTGTTAAAGGGCTTGAAGACTTTATTAAATATGCTGATTTAACATCACCATTAGGTAATGCAACTGCAGAGGATTGTGCTGATTTAACTGTCACTTTATTTTCTGATTATACCAAAAGAGTTACTCTTCAAAATATTTTTAATGATGGAGGTTTCTCAAATGTCGGCGTAAGCCAGGAGATTATAGATAAATTAAATTCAAAATGAAAATTGTTGGATTAACTGGAGGTATTGGTTCTGGTAAATCTACTATTCTCAATGAGTTTAAAAATCTTGGGATAAAGACATATAGTGCAGATAACGTTGCAAAGACTCTCATTAATACAGATAGGAAATTAATAGACTCGATAAAAAAAGTTTTTGGTAATAATATTTACAAAAAAAATAAATTAGATACTAAGCAGTTGTCTAAAATTGTTTTTCAGGATTCAGATAAATTAAAAGTACTTAATTCAATTATTCATCCTGCAGTTTTAAATGACTTTGATTCTTTTATTAAAGCAAATGATGAAATCTATGTCGTTAAAGAGGTAGCAATAATTTTTGAGACTAAATCTGAAAATGCTTATGATAAAATTATTCTAGTTAGAGCGCCTTTAGAGGAGAGAATTAAAAGGGTATTATTAAGAGATAATACATCAACAGATGAAGTAATTAAAAGGATAAATAATCAGGTAGATGATTCTTCAATAATTAATAAATGTGATTATATAATTGACAATTACAATCTATCGGATTTAAAGGATAAAGTCACTCAAATTCATATAGATTTGATTAGATAAGTATAATACATTAACATTTCGTTAAGAAATTTTAATTTTAAATTTGAGAATTTTATAAAAATGAATAAGAGATATTATACCACATTGGTCTTTTTAATGTCTTTCTCCTTAATTGGGATTATTTTAATGCAGGGCTATTGGATATACTCTTCTTGGCAAAATAAAGAAGAAGAATTTACGCTCGCTGTAAATAGGACTCTAAGGCAGGTTGTAAATGAAATTCAAAGTAGAGAACTCAATGATTATGTATATACTTATCAAATGCTAATTGATTCAATTGGCTCTCCTGATGAGTCAAATTTTACAGATGTTTTTCTTTTCTTAGATGAAGATCAGTCATCTAATCTTTCAACTTTTTTTGCCTATGGAATTCTTGAAGAGGATTATAATATTACCCTTCCAAATAATTTATCAAATAGATATGCGAATGATGATTTTAAAGATTATAAAGCTGTCAAGACAACTATTGTGAATAAGAACATATTTGATAGGAGAGAGAATAGGCTTAATGCATCAATATCTAAATTGAAAAGTGTTGAAGATATAGATATATTTAAATTTGAAAAATATAAATCAGCTTTTCAGGAATATGCATCATCTCTTCCAATTCATAAAAGAACTACATCAAGAGAAATCCAAGAATTATTAAAACGAGGTTTTAATGAAAGAAATATTGTAACACAATATGAATTTGGAATTTACAGTAATGGATTATCTACTAAGGTAAAATCAAATAATTATTTGGAAGAGCAGTCTGGACCCAAATACTCTATTCCTTTTCTTTACGATAGCACTAGTCCTGTTAAATACGATTTAATTGTTTCTTTTCCTGATAAGCAAGAATATGTTTTGTCAAGTATAATAGGAGTTGCAACACTGTCTTTCATGCTTACTTTGGTTATTATTGTGATTTCAACTAGTGCTTTATATCAAATAATCAAACAAAAAAAGTTATCAGAGATAAAGAGTGATTTTATTAATAACATTTCTCATGAGTTTAAGACACCAATTGCCACTATAAATTTAGCATTAGATGCTATTTCAAGCTCAAAAAATAACTTAAATGATAAATTCAACTCATATTTAGGAATGATTAGAGAGGAGAACTCAAGAATGTTGTCACAGGTCGAAAACATATTAACTATATCACAACTTGAAAAAAGTTCTAATCCATTTGAAATGGAAGATACTGATATCCATGAAGTAATTGAAGATGCTATTGAGCATGTAAAATTAATAGTAGAAAGTAGACAAGGTTCCATCAAGATAACTTTAGATGCGGTTAGAAGTATTATAAATGGAAACAGCAACCACCTTGAGAATATAATCATCAACATACTGGATAATGCAGTAAAATATTCAAAGCACAATCCACATATAATCGTTTCATCTTCAAACTCTGATGATAGTATAGTTATTTGTATTGAAGATAATGGTATTGGAATGGACAAGAATATTCAAAAGTTAATTTTTGAAAAGTTCTACAGAGAACAAAATGGAAATATTCATGATATTAAAGGGCATGGTTTAGGATTATCATACGTAAAAAAGATAATTGATTTCCATAACGGTAAAATTTCTTTGGAAAGTAAAAAGGGAGTTGGAACAAAATTCTACATAACATTAAAGAATATTTAATATGAAATCAAACAAAAGTATATTATTAGTAGAGGATGATCCAAATTTTGGTAGAATTCTGAAAGACTATTTAACAATTAATAACTATGAAGTATCTTTAGCTGTAAATGGAATTGAAGGATTTGAAAAATTTAATAGATCAGAATTTGACTTATGTATATTAGACATAATGATGCCCTTCAAAGATGGGTTAACTCTTGCAAGGGAAATAAGAGAGGTAAATGATGCTATACCTTTGATTTTCTTAACTGCAAAAAATCTAAAAGATGATGTTCTAAAAGGTTACAAAATTGGTGCAGATGATTACCTTACCAAACCATTTGATTCTGAGATTCTATTAGCTAAAATAAAGTCAATACTCAATAGAAAGCCAAATGTTAACGTAGAAGAAAAAGATGTCTTTGAGTTTGATTTTGGTGACTTTAATTTCAATTCTAAACTTAGAATTCTAGCTCACAATAAAGGGGAGTCTCATAAATTATCTCCAAAAGAGAATCAATTACTAAAAATGCTTGTACTAAATTTTGATGATCTTTTACCAAGGGACATAGCACTTAACAAAATATGGAGAGACGCAAACTACTTTACTTCAAGAAGTATGGACGTATATATTGCTAAGCTTAGAAAATATTTAGAAAAAGATACATCTCTTAAGATTATCAATGTTCACGGTGAGGGGTTTAGGCTTATGCAGGAATAAAGTTATTCATTTCAGATAAGTATTTATATCATCTAATAAATTTACCACACTTTTGGGTCCGTCAATGTAAAAACTCGCATAAGTATTTTTTATTCCAACCTTGATAGTTGTAGAATTTTCATTTAAGTTTTTAAACATATTCTCATCAGTTTTATCATCTCCAATACAAACTATATGATCGTATTTCTTTTTTTTTGTTAATTCATTCACTGCTGATCCTTTGTCAAATTTTCTGCTTGTAACTTCAATTGCTTTGTCAAGGTTTAAAATTTGAAATTGATCAGTTAACAAGCTATTTAAAACAGTTTCTATTTCTACAACTCTTTCTGAGGCTAGCTCTGGATCAGTTTTTCTAAAATGCCACACCAATCCACTTTCTTTTTTTTCAGTAAATGTTCCTGGTGTTCTATCAGAGAAAGATTGTAAGATTGCATATATCTCATTTAAAAAAACTTTATCAATATTTCCAAGGCTTGTCCAATTTTTGTTCTTTTTCTTTAAGAAGTGACCATGTTCTGCAATAATACTAGCATTAAGTTTTCCAAGATTATTCTCTAGAAATAATTTATCTCTACCACTTACAATTGCTATATCCAGACCTTTAATTTTAGATAAGTTATCCAAAATGTCTATTAAATTATTGTCAGGAATTGCTAACTCCGGTTTATCCTTGAAAGTGACCAAAGTTCCATCGTAATCAAGTATAATTAATTTATTGTTTGATAATTTAAGTTTTTCGATTAATTTATTTTTTTCTGATAAATTAAAATAATTAGTAACTGAATTCTGATTAGATTTTGCTCTATAGATTAAATTTTTCATAAAATCTTTTGCCCAATAATTGACTGTATATCTACTTAATCTTTCTTGCATGCTTCTATTTCTTTCAATTTGTTCTTTCTTAGGCATATTAATTGCCTTTAGAATCATTTCGGACATTTTATTTAGATCAAATGGATTTACAGTTATTGTTTCATATAATTCTTTTGAAGCCCCTGCCATTTCACTAAGGATTAAAACACCGTCTCCTTCAACCCTCGTTGCAACAAACTCTTTTGCAACAAGATTCATTCCGTCCCTAACTGGAGTTATCATAGCTATATCTGAAATAGTATATAGGTCAATTAATTCGTCAAAACTCATAGATCGATAATAATACCAAATTGGAGTCCAATTTACTGAAGCAAATTTACCATTAACTCTACCAACTATTTCATCTGTCTGTTTTTTAAGCTTTATGTAATCATTAACATCAGATCTTGAGGGGACTGTAAGCATTATAAGTCTGACTTTACCTCTAAATTCTGGATTATTTGTAAGAAAAATCTCAAATGCCTTAATTCTATTTATAACTCCCTTTGTATAATCAAGTCTATCAATAGATAGGATTAATTTGCTGTCAGATGAAGTCTTCTTATGGTCTTTAAGTTGGAGTCTGAGGTTAGACATCTCAGACCTTTTTTGTTTATTTTTTTTTCTGGCAGCATCATTATATTTTGCATAGTCAATTCCCATAGGAAAAGTATCAACCAAAACCTCCCTTGAACCTACATTAATTTTATTAAAGATTACGTCATACTTTGAAATTCTTTTAACGGAGCTTAAAAAATGTCTAACATAATCATAAGTATGAAAACCAATTAGATCAGAGCCAAGAATTCCCTCAAGTAATTCTTCTCTCCATGGAAAAATTCTAAAAATTTCAAAAGATGGAAAAGGTATATGAAGAAAGAATCCAACAGTCAAGTCTGGTCTTTTAGTTTTAATCATTCTTGGACAGAGTAATAATTGATAATCATGGACCCAAATTATATCATCTTTTTTGGCATACTTTATTACACAATCAGCAAATTTCTTATTAACATTAACATAAGACTTCCAATGTGCTTTATTGAATATTGAAAACTCTATGAAGTAATGGAACAGAGGCCAAAGAGCTTCATTACTTGTGCCATAATAGAAATCGTTTATTTCTTTTTTTCTCAAAAATACTGGGATGTAATTTTTTTTGTGTAATAATTTTTCTGCTTTAGCTAAATTATTACCTAAAGATTTCTTATCAATTCCAGGCCATCCTATCCATAAAAAATTATTTTTTTTGTGAATTGATTTCATTCCAGTGGCTAATCCTCCACTAGTCGAAGAAAATTCAAAAGATTTATCTAAATTAGATATCTTAATAGGTAATCTATTTGAAACAATTATTGTTCTACTCAAATTATTAATTAAATCTTAAAAATATGGAAATTAGAGATTCTTATGGATATAGAGACAACATTAATTATGGAATAATAGGAAATTGTCAATCATCAGCATTAATTTATAAGGATTCTTCAATAGATTGGTGTTGTTTACCAAAATTTGATTCTCCTTCGGTATTCGCAAAAATAATTGATAATAATATTGGTGGTTTTTTTAAAGTCGAAACAGTTGGAAATTATAATCTAAGTCAAGAATATTTGAAAAACACGTGCATACTAAAGACAAGCTTTAATAACGGTTTTGATGAGTTTCACATTATAGATTATATGCCCAGGTATCAAACAAAAAAAAAGACTTATTACTCTCCACCAGAAATTACCAGAATTATTAAGCGCATTAAGGGCAACCCTAAAATTAAAATAACCTATGATCCAAAACTTGACTACTCTGTTGGTAAGACCAAATCATATGTTAAAAGTAATTTTATAGTGAGCATTTCTGAAAATGAAAATTATGAAACACTTTATTTATATTCAAACACTAATTTAAATGCAATTATTAATAATGAAGTTATTGAATTAAAGTCAGATCTATTTTTTAAAATTTCATATTATGAAAAGTTAATTTCTCCAGAATTTAAAGAAATATTATTAGAGTTTAATTCAACAAAAAAATATTGGACTAATTGGATAAATAAAACTCCAAATTTTAAAAAGTATAACAATGAAATATTAAGAAGTGCACTGACTTTAAAGTTACTTACATACCAAAAAACTGGAGCAGTTCTTGCTGCTGTAACAACTTCTTTACCGGAGACAATAGGTGAGGAAAGGAACTGGGACTATCGTTTTTGCTGGATAAGAGACGCCTCTATGGTAATTAAGGTAGTTGCAAAATTAGGACATAAAAATATTGTTAAGAATTTTATAAAATTTATAATTAACATTATTCCTGATAAAAATGAAAAACTTCAGATAATGTATGGAATCAATGGTGAAAAAATACTTGAAGAAAAAACTCTTGATCACTTCTCAGGTTATCTAGATTCATCACCAGTGAGAATTGGAAATGCAGCTTATAATCAAAAACAAAATGATATCTATGGAATTCTTATGGATGCCATTCATTATCAAATTGAAAAATTTCCTACCGAAAATGAGGAATACGAGGAATTATGGTCAATTGTAAAATCAATAGTATGGATAGTAAAAAATAATTGGAAACTTCCCGATAAAGGAATTTGGGAATTTAGAAATGAGGACAAACACTTTACCTTTTCAAAATTATTAAGTTGGGTTGCTATTGACAGAGCAATCAAGATCTCAATTCTAATCAATAAATCCTCAAATGTTAAGAAATGGAAATTAATTAGAAAAGAAATTTATAATGACATACTAGAGAATGGGTGGAATAAAAAACTTGGTGCTTTTACGCAATATTATGGCTCAGATAGCCTTGATGCATCACTACTTCTCATGGAATCATTTGATTTTGTGAAGCCCAATAACTTAAAATACATAAAGACAGTCAAAGCAATTGAAAAAGATTTAATGAATGATGGACTTTTATTCAGATATAAAAATAAAGATGATTTTGGTTTTCCTTCATCTTCTTTTACTGTTTGTTCATTTTGGTATATAAATAGTCTATATAAAATAGGTGAAAAAGAGAAATCAAAAAATTATTTTGAGAAGATATTAAAATATAGTAATCACCTCGGTTTATATAGTGAGGATCTGGATTTTAAATCAAAAAGATTATTAGGTAATTTTCCACAAGCATATTCACATCTTGCCTTAATTGATTGCGCACTTAATTTTAATTCAGAATAATCTATTTCCTTGGATGAAAATTCTTAAGAACTTCTTCCAAGTGATTTGTATCTAAATGGGTGTATATCTCAGTTGTTGTTATGCTTTCATGTCCAAGTATTAGTTGAATCGTCCTAAGATCAGCTCCATTTTTTAATAAATGAGTTGCAAATGAATGTCTTAATGTATGGGGACTTATTTTTTTATTAAGACCAATTTTTTTATAACTATCGCTTATTATTTTAAATATCATAGATCTCGTTAAACCTCGTCCATACCTATTTAAGAAAACAATGTCAGAAAACTTAGAATCTATAATTGAATTCTCTCTTATTTTTAAATATTTTTTTATTTCATTTGATGCTATTCTTCCAAGTGGGACAAATCTTTCTTTATTACCTTTCCCAATTATTTTAATAATATTTTCTTTAAAAAAAATATTTGACAGTTTTAAATTTACTAGCTCACTTACTCTTATCCCTGTCCCGTAAAGTACTTCAATCATGGTTCTATTTCTTTGGCCAAAATTCTCCTTAACATTAAATGATTTAATCAATTCTTCAATCTCTAATACAGTTAATACCTCTGGAAGTTTGTTTTCTAATTTTGGTGATTCAATATCAGAAATAGGTGATTTTTTTATATAACCTTCAAAAATAAGATAATTAAAAAATCCTTTTATAGCGGAGATGCTCCTTGCTTGACTTCTTGACTTCTTATTTGATAAGTTACTATATAAATAATTCTTTACAGTTTCAGGTCTGCAGTTAAAAGGAGTATCAGAAATTTGATTAATTTTAATAAAATTTTTGAATAAATTAAGATCATATTCATAACTTTTAATGGAGTTGATGCTCAAACCTCTCTCAAGTTTTAAATAATTTTTAAAATTTTCGAAGCTATTATCCCAATCCATTTTAATTTTTTAATTTGTCTTTAAGCATTACCTTTATAATATATGAAAATAACAATAATTAATGGCCCTAACCTTAATCTTCTTGGTTCAAGAGAAACTGACATATATGGAAGTCAGAATTTTGAATCTTATCTAGATTCACTAAAGTCATTATTCGCAGATATTTATATTGATTATTTTCAGTCAAACATTGAAGGTGAGATAATTAATTTTATTCAAAATTCAAAAAATTCCGATGGTATTGTATTAAATGCTGCTGCATACACCCATACATCTGTTGGTATTGCCGATGCTGTAAAATCTATTGATTGTAAAGTTGTTGAGGTTCATATTTCAAATACTTTTTCAAGAGAAGAATTTAGGCACAATTCATATCTTTCACCTGTGGTAGATGGTATAATAATAGGATTTGGATTAGATAGCTATAGGCTTGCTGTTGAAAGTATTCTTAAAGGTGTATAACTTCATCATATGCATCAGCAACAGCTTCCATCAAAGCTTCACTCATTGTTGGGTGGGGGTGAACTGCATTTAGTATTTCTTTACCTGTTGTTTCAAGTTTTCTACCAAGAACTGCCTCAGCGATCATGTCGGTTACTCCTGCTCCGATCATATGGCAACCAAGCCACTCTCCATATTTTTCATCAAAAATTACCTTAACAAAACCATCAGAGTGACCAGAGGCCTGCGCTTTTCCTGAAGCTGTAAATGGAAACTTACCAACTTTTATATCGTAACCCATCTCTAATGCTTTTTCTTCTGTTAAACCAACAGATGCTACCTCAGGTGAACAGTAAGTACATCCTGGAATATTATCATAATTAATCGGTTCCACATCGTGATTAGTAATTTTTTCAACACAAAGTATTCCTTCTGCAGATGCAACATGTGCTAAAGCCTGTCCAGAAGTTATATCGCCAATAGCATAATATCCTGGGATATTAGTTTTATAGAATTCATCAACAATAATCTTGTCTTTATCAACAGCAATTCCAACTTCCTCTAAACCGATATTCTCAATGTTACTTTTATAGCCAACTGCTGAAAGAACAATATCTGCCTCATGATCAGATATTTGACCATCAGATTTAACTTGAACCTTAACTCCCTTACCTTTTATATCTGATGAAATTACCTCGGAGTTGGTTAAAATCTCAATTCCTGATTTTTTAAAAGTTTTATTTAGTTGATTTGATATATCATTATCTTCAATAGGTAAAATTCTATCCATATATTCTATGATTTTTACTTCAGTTCCCATAGAATTATAGAAATAAGCAAACTCAATACCTATTGCTCCAGAGCCAACTATTATCATCTTTTTTGGTTGCTTTTGAAGAGTCATTGCTTCTCTGTAGCCAATTATCTTTTTACCATCTTGAGGGATAGAATCAATAACTCTTGATCTGCCACCAGTAGCAATTATAATATTATCTGCTTCAAAATCCATTTCAGTTCCTTCATTTTCTACAGAGACTAATTTATTTGGTTTAATTTTACCGTATCCGTTTATAACTTCAATTTTATTTTTTTTCATAAGAAAATTTACACCTTTACTCATACCACTTGCGACATCCCTACTCCTCTTTACCACAGCATCAAAGTCTTTATCAAAATCCTTTATTTTTAGACCATATGTATCAGCTTTTTTTATGTATTCAAAAACTTGAGCAGATTTTAACAACGCTTTAGTTGGTATACATCCCCAATTTAAGCAAACTCCACCTAAACTTTCCTTCTCAACTATAGCGGTTTTTAATCCTAATTGAGAGGCTCTTATAGCTGTAACATATCCTCCTGGCCCACTACCTAGTACTATTAAGTCAAATTTCTTACTCATTTTTGTTATTTATGAAATTAATACTTGCAGAATTTACACAATATCTTTTACCAGTTGAAGTTGGACCATCATCAAATACATGTCCCTGATGACCTCCACAGTTAGAGCATAGTATTTCAGTTCGAATCATACCTAAACTTGTATCTTTTTTGTAAGTTATAGCACCAGGTATTGCACTCTCATAACTAGGCCATCCGCAATTAGACATAAATTTATTATTACTTTTGAATAGCCCTTGCCCACATCCTTTACAAACATATACACCATCCTCAAAGTGCATGTTATATATACCGGTATGTGGCCTTTCAGTTCCTTTATTTCTCAGAATATCATATTCTTCAGGAGATAGTTCTTCTCTCCATTCTTTGTCTGTTTTACTCACGTTATATGTAATTTTAGATTCCTCAGATTTTGTGTTTGTTTGACAATTTAGCATTGAAAAGCCAAAAATCAGAACACCAAATAAGTGTATTTTATTGTACATCTATTTTTTTGACAAATATATATATCTTTTGATTTATTTGCTTAATTTGTTAATCATTTAAATTTATGCTTAATAAAAAAACTGTTCTTCCAAGAGGGAGTAAAAAGCTAATTCGAGCATGGACATTTTATGATTGGGCAAACTCAGTTTATTCCTTAGTAATATCATCAGCAATATTCCCAATATATTATTCTACCTATGTTTTTTCTGATGTAAACTCAATATTAATATTCAACATAGATATTAATAAAGATACTTTAATAAGTCTTCTATCAGGTATATGTTTTTTAATTATAGCTTTTCTTTCACCAATGTTAAGTGGAATAGCTGACTATATTGGGAATAAAAAAATATTTATGAAGTTTTTTGTTTACATGGGTTCATTTTCTTGTATAAATTTATATTGGTTTGAGTTAGAAAACATAGAGATTAGTCTATTACTATATTTTTTCTCATTACTTGGATTTTGGGGAAGTTTGGTTTATTACAATTCATATTTAAATGATATTACCTTTCCAAAGCAAGCAAATTCTGTGAGTGCTAAAGGTTACACAATGGGATATATTGGAAGCGTTATTTTACTTCTAATAAATTTAATTATGATTTATTTTTTTGAGGATCTAGGCTTCGATTCTGACAAAAGTGCCATGAAATTATCATTTGCTTTAACAGGTTTATGGTGGCTTGGTTTTAGCCAATACTCATTTTATTATTTACCAAAGGGTAATAACCAGATTAATGTTCCTAAGAATATTATTTGGAATGGATTTAAAGAATTAAAAGGTGTTTATAAGATAATCCGGTCAAGCAAGAGGTTTACAAGGTTTTTAATGGCATTTTTTATTTTTTCATTTTCCCTACAAACTGTTTTATATATTGCATCTTATTTTGGAGTCAATGAAATTCAGTGGTCAAGTTCATCCGAACAAACATCAGGTCTTATAATTAGTATCTTATTAATTCAGATTGTAGCAATAGGAGGAGCATATAGTTTTACCAAATTAGCTCAAAAGTTTGGAAATATTTTGGTTCTAACTATTGCCATATTTTTATGGGGAGCAGTATGTATATATGCATATTTTATATATTCCCCAGATCAATTTTATTTGATTGCTGGACTTGTAGGATTGTTAATGGGTGGAACTCAAACTGTTGCCAGAGCAACATTCTCCTTATTTATTCCTCAGACTAGTGATACGACCTCTTTTTTTAGTTTTTATGATGTTACAGAAAAAATAGGTATTTTTTTTGGTCTTTTATTCTATGCTTTCGCAGCTCAAATTACTGGATCTGTTAGATTTTCGGTCATAATTTTTATGTTTTTCTTTTTTCTTGGTGCTATTCTTTTAACTAGAGTTCCAAGAATTGACAGAAATAAGTTGGCATAGCTTTTGTCGTTATTTATATGTTGTTTGTGTCTGTAATATAAACCTTTGTAATCATCGTGATATTATGACATAATGACTTAAAAATAATTAAATGAGTTTAATTTTTAATAATATAGACAAAATGTCATTTGATGATTTAACTGATGAATCTGAATTTATTCCATTAATGACTTCAGAGGATGAGGAGGCTCTTGAAAAAGAAAATCTTCCAGAGGTATTACCTATACTTCCATTGACAAATACAGTTCTTTTTCCAGGTGTTGTAATTCCAATCAATGCAGGCAGAGATAAGTCAATAAAGCTTATAAATGATGCTAACAAATCAAATAAACTCATTGGTGTAGTCTCTCAGAAAGATATTAAGATTGAAAATCCATCTATCGAAAATATATACGGAGTTGGAACTGTTGCAAAAATCTTAAGAGTTTTGAAAATGCCCGATGGCAACACTACTGTAATTATTCAGGGGAAGAAAAGATTTAAAATTAAATCTGTTGTCAAAACTGACCCATACATTCAAGCAACTATCAATTCTTTACCTGATAAAAATCAAAAAAAATCTAATAATAAGTTTACTGCAACAATAGATGCTATTAGAGATATAGCATTAAAAATTATTAAGGAAAACCCAAACATTCCCTCTGAAGCATCATTTGCAATTAAAAATATTCACAGCTCTGCCTTTCTAATAAATTTTGTATGCTCAAATATGAACATTTCAGTAAAAGATAAACAAGATTTGCTTTCAAGTTTAAATATTGAAAATAGAGCATTAAAATGTTTAAAATTCCTCAATGTTGAATATGAAAAACTTGCTTTAAAAAATGACATTCAATCAAAGGTAAGAAATGACTTAGATCAACAACAACGTGAGTATTATCTTCAACAACAAATGAAAACAATACAAGAGGAGCTTGGAGAAAACTCATATCAAGAGGATATAAAAGAGTTAATCAGTAAATCAAAGAATAAAAATTGGAATCAAGATATTAAAGAACATTTTGAAAAAGAATTAGCAAAGCTCAAAAGAATGAATTCTCAGGTAGCAGAGTATTCTGTTCAACGAAATTATCTTGATTTAATTGTTGATCTTCCATGGGAAAATTATTCTGAAGATAATTTTGATTTAAAAAAGGCTCAAAAAATATTGGATAGAGATCACTTTGGACTTGATGATGTTAAAAAAAGAATTATTGAATATTTAGCTGTATTAAAATTGAGAAGTGATATGAAATCTCCAATTTTATGTCTTCATGGTCCGCCAGGAGTTGGGAAGACATCTTTAGGTAAATCAATAGCAAAATCTATTAATAGGGAATATGTAAGAGTGTCACTTGGAGGCTTAAGGGATGAAGCTGAGATAAGAGGTCATAGAAAAACTTATATTGGTGCAATGCCTGGTAGAATTATACAAAATATCAGAAAATCAGGTACTTCTAATCCAGTCTTTGTGCTTGACGAGGTAGATAAAATTTCAAGTGGATCTCAGGGTGATCCTAGCTCTGCACTTCTTGAGCTTCTTGATCCTGAGCAGAATAATTCATTTCACGATAATTTTCTTGAAGTAGGATATGATTTATCTAAAGTTATGTTTATTGCTACTGCAAATAATTTGTCCACAATGCATCCTGCTCTTTTAGATAGGATGGAATTAATAAATGTATCTGGTTACACATCTGAGGAAAAGGTTTCAATAGCATCAAAATTTCTTGTCAAAAAACAATCAATTGAACATGGTTTGAAACCAACTGACTTTAAATTATCAAGAAAGCTACTTAAAGACATAATCAGTGATTATACAAGGGAATCTGGCGTAAGAAATTTAGAAAAGCAAATCGCAAAATTAATAAGAAATAGAGCAAAGAACATAGTTGCTAATTTAAAGCAAAACAGTTCAAAAGATCAAAACTTCTTAAAAGATGTACTTGGTCCAAAAAAGTTTTTTAGAGATAAATATGAGAGTAATAATGTAGCTGGCATTGTTACAGGTCTTGCATGGACATCTGTTGGAGGTGAAATTTTATTTATTGAATCCTCAATATCAGAAGGAAAAGGAAATCTTTCTATTACTGGGAACTTAGGAAAAATAATGAAAGAATCTGCAATTATTGCATTAGAATTTATAAAGTCAAATCAAAAAGAATTAGGAATAAAAAAAGAAGTTGACTTTTCCAAGTATAACATACATATTCACGTACCAGAGGGAGCAACTCCAAAAGATGGACCTAGTGCAGGTATTACAATTCTAACTTCACTAGTTTCACTATTTACTCAGAAGAGAGTCAAAAAAAATATTGCTATGACGGGAGAAATAACTTTAAGGGGCAAGGTGCTTCCAGTAGGTGGAATAAAAGAAAAGATTCTGGCTGCAAAAAGAGCAAATATCAAAGAAATTATTTTAAGTTCATATAATAAAAAAGATATAATAGAGATAAATCCTAAATATCTCAAAGGACTCAAATTCATTTATGTTGATTCTATGAAGGATGTTATTTTAAACTCTATTATAAATAGAAAAGTTATTAATCCTAAGTTAATCTGATTTGGATAAAGTAATTATTGCTATAGATGGTCAAGCATCAACAGGTAAAAGTACTCAAGCAAAAAAAATAGCTTTATATCTGGATTATGTTTACAGAGACTCTGGAGCTTATTACAGAGCAATTACACTTTACTTACTGGATAATGATATTAAATTCGATATAAATATATCTGATGAAATACTTAATGGAATTAATATAAAACAAACTTATAAAAATGGACAATTTAGTATTTACTTAAATGATAATGATGTTACTAATAGGATTAGAGGTTACAGGGTGTCGTTAAATGTAAGTAATTATGCAAAAAAACCAGAAATTAGAAAGTTTGTTTTTAATCAACTTAGGAAATCGGGTAAATCCAATTCTTTAGTTGTAGATGGACGAGATATTGGAACTGTGGTTTTTCCTAATGCTAATTTTAAATTTTTCTTAGTTGCTGAACCCAGAGTTAGAGCTGAGAGAAGACACAAACAAATTAATGATAACTCAGTAAAAGTAAATGTTGTAGAGGAGGAGATAAAGCTAAGAGATGAAACTGACTCTAAGAGAGAAATTGCTCCATTAAGGAAAGCTAAGGATGCATTTAAAATAGATGTATCACATCTTACAATTGATCAAGTCTATAATATAATACTCAAAAAAATTAAATCTGATTATATAAAAAACTAATCTTATTTTGCCAGTAACTTAATTAATTATATTTTTGCGCTCTATGAGCGAAGAGAATACCGCAAATACTAATATCGAGGAAACTGGAAAAATAAAGAAAGCTTCACCAAAAAAAGCTACAGCAAAAAAAACAAGTACTAAGAAAGCTGATCCTCATAGTGAATTTCTAACAAGTTTTAATTGGCATCAGTACCAAGAAGGTATAGATGAAATTGATGAAAAGCAGATTAAAGAATTTGAGAAACTTGTTGAGAAAAATTTTGTAGATACTTCGGATGATAATATAATACATGGAGAAGTTATACATTTGACAGATAAAGATGTTATAATAGATATAAATGCTAAATCAGAAGGTGTAATATCAAAAAATGAATTTAGATATAATCCTGAATTAAAAGTTGGTGATAAGGTAGAGGTAATTGTTGATACAAGAGAGGATAAATCGGGACAATTAATTCTTTCTCATAGAAAGGCTAGAGTAATTAAAGCATGGGATAGAGTTAATTATGCACATGATAAAAATGAGATTGTTCAAGGTTTTGTTAAGTGTAGAACTAAAGGTGGTATGATAGTAGATGTTTTTGGTATCGAAGCTTTTCTACCTGGCTCTCAAATTGATGTAAAGCCAATAAGGGATTATGATCAGTATACAAACAAAAACATGGATTTTAAAGTTGTAAAGATAAACCATGAGTTTAAAAATGTAGTTGTCTCCCACAAAGCCTTAATTGAAGCTGATATTGAAGAGCAGAAAAAAGGAATAATTAGTCAGCTTGAAAAAGGGCAAGTTCTTGAAGGTACTGTAAAAAATATGACTTCTTATGGAGTGTTTATTGATTTAGGAGGAGTTGATGGACTTATTCATATAACAGATTTATCATGGAGTAGAATCAATCATCCTAGCGAGATCCTTGAACTTGACCAATCAATAAAAGTTGTAATTCTTGATTTTGATGATGACAAATCCAAAATTCAACTAGGTTTAAAACAATTAACTGATCATCCTTGGGATAAATTAGGAGATGATATAAAAGAGGGTTCTAAAGTTTCTGGAAAAGTTGTTGTAATAGCAGATTATGGAGCATTTATTGAAATTGACGAAGGAATTGAAGGATTAGTTCATGTATCTGAGATGTCTTGGTCTACTCATCTTAGAAGTGCTCAAGACTTTGTTAATGTTGGTGATAACATCGAAGCTATTGTACTAAATCTTGACAGAGAGACAAGAAAGATGTCACTTGGAATGAAACAATTATCTGAGGACCCATGGACTGATATTACAAATAAGTTTCCAATAGGTTCAAAGCATAAAGGATCAGTAAGAAACTTTACAAACTTTGGGGTATTTATTGAACTTGAGGAAGGCATAGATGGACTAATTTATATTTCTGATTTATCATGGACAAAAAAGATCAAACATCCATCAGAGTTCTTATCAATAGATGATAAAATTGATGTAGTTATTCTAGATTTAGATGTTGATGGAAGAAAATTGAGCCTTGGTCACAAACAGACAAAAGACAATCCATGGGATTTATATGAAAAAGACTTTGCAGTAGATACTATTCACAAATCAGAAGTTTCCGAAGTCATTGATAAAGGAGCTATAATAGATTTTAATGATGATATCTCAGCATTTTGCCCTTTAAGACATTTAGATAAAGTGGACGGCTCAAAACTTGAAAAGGGAGAAATTGCTGATTTTAAAGTAATAGAGTTCAGTAAAGAATTTAAGCGAGTAGTTGTGTCTCATTTGCAAACTCATACTAATGATTCCATACCAGATAATTCTGACTCTGAGAAGAAAAAGGATAAAAAATCCAAAAAGAAAGATGTTGAATGAATATAAATCCTCAATTATTTGAGGATTTTTTTTGACATAAACTTAAAACTTAAAATTTATATTTTTGTAGTAATAAATAATTATGCCAAAAAAAGTTCTTTTAGACTCAAAAAAAATAGACATTATTCTTAATAGGCTTGTATGTCAACTAGTTGAAAATCATAAAGATTTTAATAATACAGTTTTAATTGGTCTGCAACCTAGAGGCATCTTTTTAATCGAAAAGATTCTTAAAATATTTAAAAAAAATTACCCTTCTATTGTCATTAATAGTGGTATTCTAGATTTTACTTTTTTTAGAGATGATTTTAGGAGATCTGAAAAAACACTTAAAGCTAGTTCAACACAAATCAATTTTTCAATCGAAAATAAAAATGTTGTCCTAATAGATGATGTTCTTTTTACAGGAAGAAGTATTAAAGCTGCTATGTCCTCAATGGATTCATATGGAAGGCCAAATTCAATTGAATTGTTAGTATTAATTGATAGAAGATATAAAAGAGAGATACCGATTCAAGCAAATTACTGCGGTGCAAAAATAGATACTTTTAAAGGCGATAGAGTAAATGTTGTTTGGAATGAAAATTCTGATAAAAACAAAATATATATTGAAAACTAATGGATAAGTTAAGTGTAGATCACCTTTTGGGTATTAAATATCTAAAAAAATCAGATATAAACTTAATTTTTAAAACTGCTACACACTTTAAAGAGGTTATTAATAGACCTATAAAAAAAGTTCCTACTTTGAGGGACATGACAATCGCAAATTTATTTTTTGAAAATAGTACTCGAACTAAAATTTCTTTTGAATTAGCTCAAAAAAGATTAGGAGCAGATGTTGTAAACTTTTCAAGTTCATCCTCATCAGTTAAAAAGGGTGAATCTTTAACAGATACAGTAAACAATATATTAGCAATGAAAGTCGATATGATAGTTTTAAGACATCCAAATCCGGGTTCACCATTACTTTTATCTAAACATACAAATTCATGTATTATAAATGCAGGAGATGGTTCGCACGAACATCCAACACAAGCCTTGCTAGATTGTTTTACTTTAACTGAAAATTTAGGTGAGCTTAAATGTAAAAATATTTTAATCGTAGGAGATATTCTCCATTCTAGGGTTGCACTATCTAATATATACACTCTTCAACTCTTAGGAGCTAACATAAAATTATCATGTCCTCTAAGTTTAGTTCCAAGAGAAATTGAGAATCTTAATGTTTCAATTGAAACCAATATTTCTAAAGCTTTAAGGTGGTGCGATGCAGTTAATGTTCTAAGAGTCCAAAAAGAAAGAATGGAAAAATCTTATTTTCCAAATAATAGAGAATATTCTATGTTATTTGGCCTCAATACAAATAAAATAAATAATATTAAGAAAAATATTTTAATATTACATCCTGGTCCAATTAATAGGGGGGTGGAAATCACCTCAGAAATTGTAGAATCAAATAATTCGATTATTTTAGACCAAGTAGAAAATGGAGTTGCCATAAGAATGGCAATTATATATTTGCTTGCATCAAAGATGAATTTTTCAATAAATGGCTAATGAAATTATTTAATTACAGAAAATTTTATAAAAAAGATAAATTGAGTATAAATGATATAGGAAATAATCCTTTAGAATTTTTTAAAAGATGGTTTAAAGATGCTGAGAATTCAGATGGAATTATTGAATCAAATGCTATGACATTATCAACTATTGAGGATAACACTCCATCGTCAAGAGTAGTTCTTCTTAAAGAAATTAAAGATAGAAGTTTAGTATTCTTCACTAACTATGATAGCAACAAAGGGCGCGCAATATTAGATAATCCAAATGTATGTGCGTCTTTTTATTGGCCCCCATTAGAAAGGCAAGTTATTTTTAAAGGAATAGCAAAAAAGACAGATAAAGATTACTCAAATTCTTACTTTAGTTCAAGACCTTTTAAAAGCCAGGCTGCTGCAATAGTGTCAAAACAAAGTGAAGTAATCGATAGTTATGAACATCTTTTAAAAAGATATGATAAACTCATTAATGAAAATAAAGATTCCATTTTCAAAAGACCTAATAATTGGGGTGGGATAGAGATAGTTATTAAAGAGATTGAGTTTTGGCAAGGAAGAGAAAATAGACTTCATAATAGAGTAGTTTGTCGCTTTATTAGCGATAAATGGGATATTCAACTTTTATCACCATAAATGAAGGTAATTACTTTTTTAAGACATTCTAAGTCGTCATGGGATTATGATATACTAGATATGCACAGGCCTTTAAGCTCTGTTGGAATTGAAAAAATTAAAAAAACTGCTATATCCTCAAACGATCAATTTATTTCTTCCGAAATAATATTCACTAGTTCTGCTAATAGAGCTTTATATACCTCTATTCTGCTGACAAAAAATCTATCAATTAATTATAGTAAAATAAAGATATGTGATAAATTGTATACCTTCAACTCAAGTGAAGTAATGGAATTTATTAAAACTATTGACAATATTTATTCAAACGTTGTTTTAGTTGGTCACAATCCAGCATATACAGAAATTTCAAATTATTTTTCTGAAAATAAAATTTTAAATTTACCTACTGCAAGATGGTTTTCTTTGAAATTTAGATCTGATAATTGGTCGGATATTATAGATTTGAAGCCAATTTCTTATCTAAGTAATTTAAAAAGTGGAGTCTAAATATATAAATAGAGAGTTAAGCTGGCTTGATTTTAATGCGAGGGTTTTGCAAGAGGCATCTAATGATAATGTCCCTCTTCTAGAAAGATTAAGGTTTATAGGTATATTCTCAAATAATCTTGATGAATTTTTTCAAGTTAGATACGCTACAATAAAAAGAATTGCAGATGCAAGAGCTTCAAATAAAAATAATAAGGATAATATTGCTGCAAAAGAGCTGCTTGATAATATTACATCAAAAGTTATAAATCTACAATCTGATAGTTCAAAAATACTTGACTCAATCGAAAAATCATTAAGGAATGAAGATATAGTTTTTATAGATGAGCTGAATGTGCCTGATTCACAAAAAGAATTTCTAAAGGATTATTTTATTAAAAAAATTAGTCCGGCACTTATTACAGTCATACTTTCAAACAATAAATATCATGATTTTAATGATAATAAAGCTTTTTTAATTATTAATTTAAAATTAAAAAATACAAATGATATATATGCGCTTGTGGAGATTCCTCGTGACATTAGTAGATTCGTAGTTCTTCCTAAAAAAGATAATAAGCAATATATAATGTTTATTGATGATATAATTAGATTTAACTTAGATATATTATTTAGTTTTTTCAATTATAAAAATGTCGAGGCACATATGCTAAAAATTACAAGAGATGCTGAACTGGACATAGATGATATGGATTTATCTAAAAGTTATATAAAGAAGATTCAAGAATATGTTAATAAAAGAAAGATAAGTAACCCAGTAAGACTAGTTTATGATGAATCTATACCCGGAGAGACATTAAATTATCTTATAAAAAAAATTAGAATTACATCGCATGACAGTTTAATACCTGGTGGTAAATATCATCACAGAAGTGATTATATGAACTTTCCTGATTTAGGGAGAACAGATCTTTTATATCCAAAAGAAAAAGCTTTAAATATAAAAAACCTAAAAATTGAGTCTAACCTCTTAGATCAACTGATAGTGAGAGATTTTCTAATGTATACTCCTTACCATTCATTCTCATATTTAATATCAATATTGAGACAGTCTGCAATTGATCCAACTGTAAAGTCTATCAAAATAACTCTATACAGGCTATCTAAAAAATCGAATGTAATTAGTTGTTTGATTAACGCGGCTAAAAATGGAAAAAAAGTTTTAGTCCAGATAGAACTTCAAGCAAGATTTGATGAAGAAAATAATATAAAGGTCTCGCAAGAATTAAAAGCTGCTGGTGTTGATTTAATTTATGGGCTCAAAGGGTTGAAAGTTCACTCAAAAATTTGTCTAATTGAGAGGTCTACGAGTGATAAAAAAAGATACTATGGTTTTATCAGTACTGGAAATTTTAATGAATCAACAGCAAAAGTCTACTCGGACTTTACTCTATTTACTTCAAATCAAAAAATTTTAAAAGAAATTAATAAAGTCTTTGATTTTCTCCAGTCCAACTATAAAATTCAGAATTACAAACATTTAATTGTCTCTCCTCACCATACCTCAGAAAAATTATTTGATTTAATTGATAATGAAATCAAAAATGTAAAAAAAGGTCTTAAAGGAGAAATTATTTTAAAATTAAATAGCTTTACCAGTTACAAATTTGTTGATAAGTTATATGAAGCAAGTAAATTAGGAGTCAAGGTTAAGTTATTTATAAGGGGAATATGTTGCCTCATACCTAATAAATTTGGGTTAAGTGAAAATATTGAGGTCAAAAGTGTAGTAGATAAATATCTTGAACACTCAAGAGTTTATGTATTTGAAAATGCAGGAGAAAAAAAAGTATACATATCGTCAGCTGATTTAATGACAAGAAATATTGAAAAACGAGTTGAAGTTGCATGCCCAATCTATCAAAAGGACATAAAAAATCAAGTAATTGAAACACTTAAAATAACAGACAACGATAATATCAAAACCAGATTAATTAATCATGAACCACAAAATAAATTTGTTGATAATTTAAATAAAAAAATAAGGTCACAATGGGAAACTTACAATTACTTTAATGATATCTTAGACTAATTGAAAAAGATTGCTGCTATTGATATTGGTTCCAATGCTGTTAGAATGCTGATATGCTATGTTATACCGTCTGGAGAAGAACATATATTTCAAAAAAACTTATACCTAAGACTACCTTTAAGACTTGGGGAAGATTCTTTTAGAAATGGAATAATTTCAGAGGATAAAATTAAAACACTTTCAGAAGCACTTCTTTCATTTAAATATATAATGAAAGTTCATAAAGTTAATGAGTATCAAATTTATGCTACTTCAGCTCTTAGAGAATCAATTAATTCGTCTAGTGTGATATTAAAAGTTAAAAAAGAAACTGGTTTTAAAGTTAACTTAATAACTGGTTTAAAGGAAGCTAAAATTATTACAAAGGGAAATCAACTATCTAAGTTAGATTATAATAAAACCTACTTACATGTTGATGTAGGTGGAGGGAGCACAGAGTATTCTATCATTAAGAAAGGAGCCAATAAGAAATCTATGTCATTTAAACTTGGAACTGTAAGGCTTTTAAATAATATAGATTTTTCTCATACTAAGAGTGAGATTAATAGTTGGTTAACCTCAAATATTGATTTCAAAGATAAAATTAAGTTATTTGCAACTGGAGGAAATATTAATAAAATTCAATCAATGTCAGGAACAAAAATTGGTAAACCAATTTCATATATTTCTATTAAAAATCTTTTGAATAAAATGTTAGAATGTGATTTCAAAGAAAGGATGATAAAATTTAATTTAAACCCCGATAGAGCTGATGTAATTATACCTGCATTAGAAATATTTATTTTAACAATGGAATCTGTTGAAGCAAATAAAATGTTTATTCCAAAAACAGGTCTTGTTGATGGAATGGTAAAAGAAACTTTCATTAAAAATAATGGGAATAAGCTAGATCCTTAAATTAAACTCCTCTATTAAAGAAATTATACTCTTATTACTTTCTTGAATTATCTTAAGTTTTTCTTTACTATCAAGAAATTTCTTTTTATCTGTTTCCTCAGACAACTTTACATCAATAGAGATTGAATAATTATTTAATTCTTTAGATATAAATGCTTGTATTTTTGCCTTATAACCCTTCATTTCTTTATAATTCATTTTATTAATGGTATTGATAATAATTACATTATCATGAATAAAGGGTTGATTCATCTTTAAAAGAGATAATATATTATTATTACCGTCCTTTTTTTCAAGTTCACAGAATTTTTTCCAGGCTATCTCAAAGTCATTATTAGTAAAATCCTCATTAGGAAAATCTAAATCCAAATCATCATTCTCATCTTCAACAGATTTTTTAAAGTTAAGACTTGCAATTGATAATGATGAAATATCTTTTATTTGAGGTTGTTTAAATAATTTACCAGAGTCTTCATCTTTAATTTGTAAAATTTCTTTTTCAATACTACTTATCAATTCCGTAGTTTTAATTAGAGACTTTTTTTTTTAATGCTACCTAATGACGCTATTTTCATTAAACAAAGCTCAACATGTATCCTTTTATCATTTATTTTTTGATAATTGACTAAAGTTTCATTAATTATTTCTATCATTGAGATTAGGTCTTGATCTAATATATTTTTTGAATGTTCAATATACCTTTTACTTAATTCATTTTTATGATCTGAAAGTTCATCAAATGAATTAAGTCTGTAGACTAGTAACTCTCTTAAATGCTTTGATAATCCATTTAAAAAATATAAATCATCAAATCCTTTATTGTATATTTCATTATATAAATGAAGGATTCCAGGTATATCTTTATCATTGATTAAATCAGACAACTTAAAATATGTATTAAAGTCTAAGATATTTAAATTAGAAGTTACTCCTTCTAATGAAAGATTAGAGTCAGTAAAACTTACTAATCTATCAAATATTGACAAAGAGTCTCTGATTGATCCTTCAGATCTTTCAGCGATTAAAAATAAAGAACCATCTTCATGTTTGATTTTTTTTTCTTTACATATTTTTAGAAGAAGCTTAGTAATGGACTTACTGTTAACTTTTTTAAAATCATATATTTGACACCTTGACAATATTGTTGGAAGAATCTTGTTTTTTTCTGTTGTTGCTAGAATAAAAACAACATGTCCGGGTGGTTCCTCTAGGGATTTAAGAAATGCATTAAATGCTTGGTTTGAAAGCATATGAACTTCATCAATAATATAGACTTTATATCTGCCTTTCTGAGGTGGAATCCTAATTTGATCAGTAATATTCCTTATATCTTCAACTGAGTTATTTGATGCTGCATCTAATTCAAAAATATTGTACTCAAAGTCTTCCTCTAAATTATTTATTGTCTTCGCTAGTATTCTTGCGCATGATGTTTTTCCAACTCCTCTGGGGCCACAAAAGAGAAGAGCTTGGGGAATATTATCTTTCTTTATTGCATTACTAAGGGTTTTTACAATTGCATCTTGACCTATCATTTCCTCAAAGTTTTTAGGTCTATATTCTGAAGCAGAAGAATTTGAACTCATCATTTAGACAAATATAAAGATTGAGAAAATTTTATCATCAATTGGTTATTTTTTTTTAATAAAATTATTAACAAACACTATATTTGTTGTGCAAGCCATCTTATCGCTGATTTTTCAGAGGAAAGTCCGGACACCAACGAGCAATGCAGCGGGTAATACCCGTCGTCTGTAATGGATAGGAATAGTGCAACAGAAAGTATGTACAGGTAATGCTGTAGTGGAATCTTGTAAACTCTGCATGGTGAAACGCCAAGTATATCTACAACTTAAAACTGCTCGTTTTATGTAGAAGGGTAGGCGGTTTGAGTGTAATAGTAATATTACATCTAGATAAATGATAAGACTAGACAGAATCCGGCTTACAGGCTTGCTTTTTTTATAAAGCTTAATATTGAGCCTCCATATTTTCTTTCTTCAATATTGTTGTATTTTTCCGCTAAAGAAATATTTGAACTATGTTCAATAATAATTTGACCATTATTTAAAAGAATATCTCTTTGCTTTATTATATTCAATAATTCAAAATACTGATCTTTTAAAAATAAGTACGGTGGATCTGCAAAAATTATATCAAAATTTTCTTCATTTTTTATTAAAAAATCAATGTAGTCTTTTTTTTTAGTAATAATATCAAATCCATGTTTAACAGAAGTTTCTTTTATAAATTTTACACATTTTAAATTTTTATCAACAGAAATTATTTTTTTTGCTCCTCTAGATGCAAACTCAAAAGATATGTTCCCTGTACCTGCAAATAAATCTAAAACTCTTATTTCATCAATTTTGAATCTGTTAATTAATATATTAAAAAGAGATTCTTTTAATTTATCGGTGGTTGGCCTGCTTGGGAGATCTTTAGGCGCTCTAATAGATAAACTCTTTTTACTTCCTGATATTATTCTCATTTAAAATTGAAAAAGATTGTGATTCATAACTTACAAGTGAATTAATATTTTCTTCAATAAAGTCGATTTTAGAATATTTTGATACTAAATCATAAAATTTATCAAATCTTTCATATTTTCCAAGAAATATAATTTTATTTGATTTAATTGAAGCATTATAATTTTTTAGCACAAAAAATGTATAATATAAAAACTCATTTTCATCATTAATATTAAATGAATTAAAGAAGACAAATTTATTATTGTTAAATACGATTACCTCAAATGAAGTATCGCTTAAGTTTATGAAAAATGAATACCCGTCAGAATTATTTAATTGTCCAATTAAATAGTTGTATAATTGAGTAAAATAATTAGTATGATAATTTTTTTTATCATTATTATTAAGAATTTGAGATAAGTTTTCGTTCTTTGAATATACAATAGTCATTTTTTTGTCATTAGAAATATCTTTGCCAATACTTCTTGATATTTTAGTATTAGTTTCTAGATATTTAGCTTTAATACTTTTATCATAGTATTTTGACGGTATTATTGATGGAGGGGAATTAAAATGAGTTATATTTATTGATTTAATTGAATCTTTATTCAGAATATTAGTAACCAATTTAAGTTTATTCTTGTCAGAATATGATGATGAGAAACATTCATTTAATGAACTTAAATGAAAGAAATTTTCAAATTGATAAATTGATGCTTTGCTAATTTTAGTTTTTATTTTTTGCATCAAAGATTGTAGGCCAATTCCCACTTGTACTAACATCAGTCATTGATCCTAAAATAATTTCAGGTCCATTGACACCATCAACTGAGATAACTTTATTCTCTTGATCTAGTAAGTCTTTGTTCTGATCAAAAAGTACAATGTCTTTTTTAACTTTTACTTCAAATACTGGTACTTGATACCCATTCTTATCAATAATGTCAGCCTTAATGGAAAATTTTGAGTCAGTACCGTCAATTGGAACTTTAGCCATCATTTTATAGGATTCATTTTTTCCAAATAGAGAGTCTTTGACAGAGACAAATCCTAATGTGTCAACTATTTCAACTTCTTTTAACATATCAATTCTGTAGGTTCTATTATATTCTAAATATGACGAGTCTCTCTTTTCAACTAATGTAAAAATACCATTGTCAATAAAACTAACTAAGCTATCAAAATTATTTGCATAAAAACCATTAACATCTTTATGAGCAATTTGAGCTGTCCTAATATCTTTAAGTCTGTCAATCACTTTAGTATATCTATCGTTTTTTACTTGATTAAACTTTATTGGTCCATTAATTGAACTGTATATCTGTGAAGCAAAAAATATTGATAAAATCCATAAAAATAATTCTAAAGCACGTTTTTTATTCATTTTAGTATTTTTTTTGATTTTAACAAATCTACAATTTTTTTTTTTTCGTTAAACAATATATAAATGAATTATATTAGAAAAATATTTACAAATGAAAACTACAGCATTAATCCCTGCAAGACTTGAATCTAAAAGGTTTCCAAATAAATTAATCGAAAAAATTAATGGTACACCTGTTATCTTGAAAACATACAAAGCCGCAGTAGATACAGGACTTTTTGAAAATGTTTATGTTATTAGTGGTAATGATGTGATACTTGATATTATTAAGTCAGAGGGAGGTAAAACCCTAAGATCTCAAAAAAATCATAATTCAGGTACAGATAGAATTGCTGAAGCAGCAACTAATTTAAACACTGATATTGTTGTTAATCTTCAAGGTGATGAACCATTTATTAGTAAAAAAGCTATTGGCAGTTTAATCAAGTCATTTGATGATAAAAGTGTTGAGATGGCCTCACTGATGACAAAGTTTAAATCATTCGAAGAGCTAAACAATCCAAATAATGTTAAAGTAATAGTTGACATTTATAGCAATGCTTTATACTTTTCTAGATTACCAATACCTCATGCTTCGAAAAACTTGAATGATTATAATCGTCATATTGGTGTATATGCATTTCTCAAAAAATCTTTAATTGAATTTTCTAATTTAAAAAGACTAAATCTTGAAATTATAGAAAATCTTGAGGGAAATAGAGCCATTGAAAATTCAAAAAAAATTAGAATGATTAGAACTGATTTCAATGGAATATCTATAGATACACCTGAAGATCTTTTAAACGCTGAAAAATTTATCTCTTTGGATGATTAGAATTTTATCAAAGTTTATACTAAATAAAATTATTGGATGGAAAGTAATTGGCTACTTACCAAAAAATGAAAAATATATTATTGCTGTAGTTCCACATTCGAGTTATTTTGACTTAATAATTGCCGTGTTGATACGAACTTATTCAGACTTAAAAATAAAATTTATTGGGAAAAAAGAGTTATTTAATCCAATTACCTCATTTTTATTTAAATTTCTTGGTGGAATCCCAGTTAACAGAATCAAAAAATCAAATATTGTAAATGAAGTTGTTGACCTATTTAAATTGGACAAAATTAAAATACTAGCAATTGCTCCTGAGGGTACAAGAAAAAGAGTTAAAAAATGGAAAACAGGATTTTACTATATAGCTCTAAAAGCAAATCTACCAATAATCATGGTTTCATTTGATTATATAAGAAAAGAGGTCAAGATTAATAATAAATTTTATCCCAGTGGAGACATAGATAAAGATTTTATTGAGCTTAAAAAAAAAGTTAATGATGTTGTAATAAGGAATACTATTTAATCAGTTTTCCATATCATGATAAACTTTTTGGACATCTTCATCTTCATCAATCATATTTATTAGTTTTTCAACTTTTTGTCTTTCTTCATTACTTAGAACTTTTGTAGTTATGGCTTCTCTCTCGAATTCACTTGAAGAAATTTCAATTTTTCTTTTTTCTAATTCTTTCTGAATAGATCCAAAATCTTCAAACTTGGCTGTAATACTAATTTCATTTTCTATATTACTTAATTCAATAGCTCCAAAATCAATTAAATCAAGCTCAATTTCTTCAATATCTATACCATCATTTTTAATTTGAAAGAAACAATGGTGATTAAATAAAAAATCAACTGATCCAGAAGTTGCCAAGCTACCATCATATTTATTAAAATAGCTTCTTATGTTTGCTACAGTTCTATTGTTATTGTCTGTTGCAGCTTCAATAAGAATAGCTACTCCATGGGGAGCATATCCTTCCAATAATAATTCCTTAAAATTTTCTGTGCTTTTTTCAGAAGCTTTTTTAATAGCTCTCTCAATATTGTCCTTAGGCATATTGGCTGCCTTCGCATTTTGTATTATTGCTCTCAATCTTGAGTTTGATGAAGGATCTGGTCCAGACTCTTTTACAGCAATTATAATATCTCTACCAATTCTCGTAAAGGTTTTCGCCATGTTAGACCATCTCCTCATTTTCCTAGCTTTCCTAAATTCAAATGCTCTTCCCATTTCTATATAAAAGGTGTATTTACTATTATAGCCTTTATAAAATTATCTCTTATTTTGATATAAATATTTTCATTATCTAAATAATTTACATCAACATAAGCAAGGCCAATTCCAATTTTTAATATAGGTGAAAATGTTCCAGATGTAACACTTCCAATTAATTCTTTTTCTAAGTTATAAATCTCATATCCATTTCGTGGAATAGATTTCTCAATTAACTTAAATCCAATGAGCTTTTTTCTAATCCCAGATTTAATCTGTTCTTTAATATTAGTACTACCGATAAAATTTGTTTCTGTCTTAGTAATCCATCCTAAATTTGCTTCTATTGGTGAAGTATCTTCGTTAATATCATTACCATATAAGCAATATCCCATCTCAATTCTAAGGGTATCTCTAGCGGCAAGTCCAATTGGTCTTAAATCATATTTATCATTTGAGAATAAAGTATCCCAAATTTTTAAAGCTTTTTTGTTTGGAATATAAATTTCATATCCTCCGGACCCAGTATATCCTGTCTTTGAAATTAATATATCTTCAATTCCAGCAAATTCACCTATGAAAAAGGAGTAGTTTTTTAAAGTTGATAAATTTTCCTCCGTATATTTTTGACATAATGATTCAGCCTCTGGACCTTGAATTGCTAAAAGTGAAATATCATCTGATAAATCAGATATTGAACAATTAAATTTTTCATTAATACTTGTTATCCATTTCCAATTTTTTGAAATGTTAGATGCATTAACTACCAACAAAAATTTATCAGTATCTAATCTGTAAACTATAGCATCATCAATTATTCCTCCAGACTCATTAGTTAAACAATTATATTGTGCTTTGCCAACCTCAATTTTTGAGATATCATTAGAACATAAATGCTGGACGAATTCAAGAGAATTTAATCCTGAAATTTCAAATTCACCCATATGGGAAACATCGAATATCCCAACTTTATTTCTTACATGAATATGTTCTTCATTAACAGATGTGTAGCTTATTGGCATCATATATCCAGCAAAATTGACAATCTTCGAATTAAGCTTTTTATGTCTATCAAAAAGAACGGTTTTTTTCATTTAAATAATCAGACTCTACTCAGTAAAAAATCTTTCAATTCAGAATAGTTCTCAATTGATAATGACTTTTTTTGTTTATTAAGAATATCTTTGATTGATTTAGGATATTTAATACTTGTGTTTATACTATTCTCAACTACATCTTTAAATTTTATACAATGAGCAGTTGAAATAAAAACTCCATTCACATTACTAATTTTATTCATATCCATATATTTCTTCAATCCAAGGTAACCAACAGCTGAATGTGGACAAGTTAAATAATTATAAGAATTATATAATAATCTCATTGCATCCTCAGTCTCAGTATCATTAAAACTATAGCTAGATACATTTTTTCTTAACTTTTGCAGATCAGAATTAAATATTTTTTGAATTCTTATAAAGTTGCTAGGGTCAGATACATCCATTGCATTTGATATTGTTTTCTTTGTGGAATGAGGGTCATAAAGGCCTTCTTTAATATATCTTGGAATTGTATCGTTTGCATTAGTAGATGCTATAAAGTGATGAATAGGGAGACCCATTGATTTACTTAATATTCCAGCACAGATATTTCCAAAGTTTCCACTAGGTACAGAAAATATATTATCCTTTTTACTATTTATTTTTTTATATGCTAGAAAATAATAAAACATTTGTGGAAGCCACCTGGCTACATTAATAGAGTTTGCTGATGTTAAAGCAATTTTTCTAATAATCTCTTCATCATTAAACGCTTTTTTTACCATTGATTGGCATTTGTCAAAATCTCCTTCAACCTCAATAGCCTTTACATAATCACCATTAGTTGTTATCTGCCTCTCTTGAACTTTACTAATTTTATCTTTGGGATATAATATACAAACCTCTATATCTTTAGTACCACTAAATCCTTTAGCAACAGCCCCTCCAGTATCTCCAGATGTGGCCACCAAGACGGTTATTTTTTTTGAACTATAACTACTTTTAAAGTAGTCTAGACATTGAGCTGTAAATTTTGCACCAATATCTTTAAATGCTAATGTTGGTCCGTGAAATAACTCAAGTGAATATATAGAGTCATCAATTTTTTTTAGTGGAATTTTAAATGATATAGTATTTTCTATAATTTCAATTAACTTTTGTTTTGGTATTTCATCTCCAACGTATTTATTTATGACTTCGTAACATATCTCAACATCGTCAATATTTTTTATGGATTCAACAAAACCTTTTGAAAGAATTACTTTTTCTTGTGGAAAATATAAACCTTTATCTCGAGCTAACCCATTAATAACTGCTTTCATAAATGAAGTAGGGGATGAATTATGATTTAGGCTAGAATATTTCACTTAGTCTCTATAATTTTGATTCCATCACTATTTACCTTGGATATAAATCCATCAAAATCTATATCCATTGAGTTGTAATGATCAGAAATTTTGTCTAATATATTGTTGGAAGAGACACGGTTGTTTGATAATGAAAAAATTGATGGGCCTGAACCTGATATTCCTGCTGCAATAGAGCCAATACCTTTTGATATCATTTTTATTTTTTCAAATTCAGGTATTAAAACAGCTCTATCTGGTTCAACAACTTGGTCAATGACTGACCTTGACATTAAATCATAGTCTTCTGAATAGAGGCTGCTTACAAATGATCCTAAATTAGCAGATTGTTGAGTCATCTTTTCAATTTTAACCTTTTTTTTAACAACTTTTCTTGAGTCTGCTGTCTTAATCTCAATGTTTGGTCTAACTATAACCACTTCAAGGTCTTTTGGAGTTGGAAGTGGAATTATATCTAAATCATCAATTGTTCTAACTAAAGTAATCCCCCCAAAAATAATAGGTGCAACATTATCAGCATGATATGCTCCACTAACAAACTTTTCACCTTCCATTGAAAATTTTACTAAATCAAGAAGACTAAATGGTGAATCAAGAAGCTGATTAATTGCAAATACTGTACCTGCTGAGCTTGCAGCTGAACTTCCTATTCCACTTCCAGGTTTTATTCCTTTATTTATCTCAATTTCAAAGCCATGATTTATATTAATTTTACTCAGTAATGATTGTGCAGCAATTCCTGAGACATTCTTATTTATATCTTTAGTCAATTCAAAACCACTAATTGACTTAATTATTACACCTTTCTTACTTGTTTTTGAAACTGTTATTTCATCACCTCTACTTTCAAGGCACATTCCAAGGATATCATAACCACAAGACAAATTTGTGATACTACCTGGAGAAAATACCTTAATACTTTCCATTCTCTTGACTAGCTTTAATGATATCAGCAAAAACTCCTGAGGCAGTAAACTCACCTCCAGCACCAGCTCCTTTTACAACAAGAGGAGATTCACTATATCTATCTGTGTAAAATACAGTTATATTATCTGAACCGACTAAATTATAGAAAGGATGATCTGGAGGAACAGATTCAAGACCCACACTTGCTTTACCTTTATTTAGTTTTGCTACAAATTTTAATCTACAATTCTTTTTTTTAGCTTCATTTAAAAGCTTATTAAAATGATTACTATTTTCTTTAAGTGATAATAAAAAATCATCTTTAGTTTCTGTATTTATTGAACTAATTGGTAAGAAATGATTTTTTTTGACCTCATCAAACTCTATATTGTAACCACTTTCTCTTGCCAGAATTAATATTTTCCTAGAAACATCAATTCCACAAAGATCAATTTTTGGATCAGGCTCGGTAAATCCTAAATCAACTGCTTTTGAAACAATATCATGGAAAGTGTCAGGTTCTTTAAAGCTATTGAAAATATAGTTTAATGTACCAGATAGCACAGCCTCTATTTTTATTATTTTATCCCCAGAATTTATAAGATTATTTAGGGTGCTTATAACTGGTAATGCCGCACCAACATTAGTTTCATAAAAAAAAGGAGAGTTGTAATTCCTTGACAAGGATTTTAATAATTCATAATTAGAGTATTCTACTGAATTTGCAATCTTATTACAAGTTATGATGCCAACACCATTTTTAAGATATTTACTATATGTAAAGGGTATTACCTCACTAGCTGTATTATCAACAAATAAGCTATTTCTGAGATTTAACTCTAATATTTTATCTTGAAAATCATCAAAATCTGCTTTTAATTTTGATTCATCCAAAAGTTTACCCCAATTATTAAGATCAATTTCTGAATCTGAAATAACCATTTTCTTTGAATTAGAGATTCCCAGGACTTTTAAATTTAACTTTAGATTTTGGGCAATAAATTTTTTTTGAACATTAATTTGTTCCATTAAATACCCACCTACATTTCCTACACCAGTTATAAATATATGTATATCCTTAAGATTATCTTCAAAAAAAGTTTCATGAAGAGAGTTTAATGCTTTGCTAGTATTTTTTTTATCAATTATAATTGAAATATTTCTCTCTGATGCACCTTGAGCTATTGCTCTGATATTAATATTGTTATGTCCTAATGAACTAAAAAGTTTACCACTAATCCCTTTTTTACTTTTCATCTTGTCACCAACAATAGCAATATTTGATAAATTATTCTCTATTTGAGCTTTATTAATTCTTTTTTGAGATATTTCAAATTTAAATTCCTTATCAATCACTTGTTTGGCAAGTTTTGCGTCATCTGAGTTAACAGCAATACAAATTGAGAATTCTGATGAGGCTTGAGTAATCATAACAACATTTATTTTATAATTTGATAAAGACTCAAAAAATCTTTTGGAAAAACCAGGCACTCCAACCATCCCAGAGCCTTCAAAATTAATTATGGAAATATTTTCTATGTGGCTAATTCCCTTTACTACCTCGTCTTCATCTAATTTTGTTGAATTTGAAATACAGGTTCCATCTGCATCTTGATCAAAAGTATTTTTAATATATACAGGAATATTCTCTTCAATTAGAGGTTGAAGAGTAGGGAAGTAAATAACTTTAGCACCATAGAATGATAACTCCATAGCTTCTTTATATGATAGAAATTGAATTGGTAATGCTTTTTTCACAATTTTTGGGTTCGCACTAAATACTCCACTAACATCTGTCCAAATCTCTAAAGACATAGCATTACAATACTTTGCATATATTGCTGCTGTATAATCAGACCCTCCTCTTCCAAGATTTGATGTTTCACCTAATTCATCTGAACAAATGTATCCAGGTGTAATAATCATTTTTGAAATTGAAAGGTCCAGATTATTCTTAATATTTATAGATGATTTTTCACCATCTAAAATTTCATTTTCATTTACTTCTTTTGTAAAAATTAAATCCTTTGAGTTTACATAATTTATATCAAAGCCTTTCTGAACTAGTATTTCATATATAATTTTACTAGATAATAACTCTCCTAATGTTAAAACTTTTGAAACGGTCTTTTTTGTTACTTCATCTATAGTTGAAATTGCATCAAGAATATCTTCTAGTTGACTTAAGTTTTCTTTTAAAAAACTTTTTAAAGAGCTTTGACCTTCAAGATCTGATAAATTATTAATTACCTCTAAATGTCTCTCTTCTATTTTATTTAAAACATTGTCAGTTGATTTCCCTTTGAGACTAAGACATTCTTGCAAAAGATTGGTTATTCCGCCCAAAGCTGAAACGACAATCAGTAGATTATCACTTCGATTACTATTTAAAATTGAAATTACGTTAGATATTGATTCTGAATTAGCGACTGATGTTCCACCAAATTTTAAGACCTTCAAGAAGCTATCTCTTTTTTATTAATTAACAATGTAAGATTCTCAGAGTCTAACTTATGATCAACATACAGCTTATCGCCTTGTTTTATTTTATCAGCAACTAGATTTTCTGCAATTAAATCCTCGATATATTTCTGAATCATTCTGTTTAAAGGTCTAGCACCATTTTTCTTATCAAAACCTTTATCACAAATAAATGCTTTTGCTTTAGTAGAAATAGTTAGATCATAACCTATGCCTTTAACTCTTTCTTTAAGTTTATCAATTTCAATACTTACAATCTTATTAATATCTTTTATAGAAAGTGAATTAAAGATTACACAATCGTCTACTCTATTTAGAAACTCTGGTGCAAAAGTATTCCTTAATGCTCTTTGAATAACTTTTTGCTCAGTTTGAGAGGACTGGTCTAATGATGACTTAGTCTCAAAACCTACACCAATTCCGAAATCATTTATTTGTTTGACACCTATATTAGATGTCATGATTATAATAGTATTTTGAAAGTTAATTTTTCTACCAACACTGTCTGTCAAGAACCCATCATCTAAAATTTGCAGTAGCATGCTGTAAATATCAGGATGACCTTTTTCGATTTCATCAAAAAGAACAACCGAATATGGTCTTCTTTTAACTTTTTCTGTTAACTGTCCTCCTTCTTCATATCCAACATAACCCGGAGGTGCACCGATAAGTCTAGAAACAGAGAATTTTTCCATGTACTCACTCATATCAATTCGTATTAAGTTTTCTTCCGATTCAAAAATCTCGGATGCTAATACTTTTGCTAATTGTGTTTTACCAACTCCTGTTTGACCCAAAAATATAAATGATCCTATAGGTCTGTTTGGAGAGTTAAGGCCAGCCCTATTCCTCTGGATAGACTTCACAACTTTTGACACAGCTTCGTCTTGACCAATAATTTTATCCTTAATTATCTTTTCAAGTTTTGATAGCCTATTCTTTTCAGTTGAAACAATCTTATTAACTGGAATGTTAGTCATCATTGAAACAACATCGGCAATCTCATTTTCATCAACAGTTACCCTGTTTAGCTTTGAGTCCTCATGCCACCTATTTTGAGCTTCTACAAGCTTTCTCTCAACTCTTTTTTCATCATCACGGAGTTTAGCTGCTTCTTCGTATTTCTGTTTCTTTACAACAGAATTTTTTAATTCTCTTACATCTTCAAGTTGTTTTTCCAAGAGAATTACTTCCTCAGGAACATCCATATTATTAATGTGAGCTCTTGATCCAGCTTCATCAAGTGCATCAATTGCCTTATCAGGTAGGAATCTATCAGTAATATATCTTTGACTAAGTTCAACACATGCAACTAATGCTTCGTCTGTATAATTTACACTATGATGTGATTCATATCTATCTTTAATATTTCTCAGTATCTCTACCGTTTCTTCTTTGTTAGTTTCTTCAACTAGTATTTTTTGAAATCTTCTTTCAAGTGCGCCATCTTTTTCAATGTGTTGACTGTATTCATTTAAGGTTGTGGCCCCAATACACTGAATCTCACCTCTTGCAAGTGCAGGTTTGAACATATTTGATGCATCAAGACTACCCGTTGCACCTCCAGCTCCAACAATTGTATGAATTTCGTCAATAAATAAGATTATATTTCTGTTCTTCTCAAGTTCATTCATAACAGCTTTCATTCTTTCCTCAAACTGACCTCTGTATTTTGTACCAGCTACAAGACTTGCAAGGTCTAGAGTTATAACTCTTTTTCCGTATAAAATTCTTGAGACCTTTTTTTCAATTATTCTTAGAGCTAAGCCTTCAGCAATCGCAGATTTTCCGACACCTGGTTCTCCAATTAAAAGTGGATTATTCTTCTTTCTTCTACTTAATATTTGAGACACCCTCTGTATTTCTTTTTCTCTGCCTATAACAGGATCAAGTTTATTTGATTCAGCAAGTGCAGTCATATCTCTACCAAAATTATCTAGAACAGGTGTTTTAGTATTAGAAGACGATTTTGTTTTCTGTTTTGAAGAGAAAGGATTTTTTTGCTCTTCAGAGTCATCTTTCTCGTCAGGGAATGCAGAAGAAGTTGGGTATTCAATAATGTCATCAGATCCTGTATCATTTATCATAGATTTGAATTTCTCTTTCACATTATCATATGTGATATCCATTTTCAGTAAAACCTTTGTTATGGGGTCATTATCATTCCTTAGAATGCAAAGAAGTAAATGAGCTGTATTAATATTTGTGCTTTGAAATAATTTTGCTTCAAGAAAAGTGGTTTTTAGAGCTCTCTCAGCTTGTCTAGTTAAGTGAAGATTTTTCTTTTCATTAAGTCCAATTGATGAGCTATCAATAATTGCAGGATTTAAAATTTCAATTTTTTTCCTAAGTTCATCTAAATTAACCTCGATAGAATTTAATATCGAAATAGCTTTTCCACCTCCATCTCTTAACATACCAAGTAAAAGGTGTTCAGTTCCAATCTGCTTATGGCCGAGCCTTAGTGCTTCCTCTTTACTGTAAGAAATAACATCTTTTACTCTTGAAGAAAAATTATCATCCATCATATTTTATTTAGTTGACTAAAATATATCATTAATATAAATTAACAAAGAAAATACTTATACTAATTGCTTATTTCATGATAAAACTTTTCAATTAATAATGTTAATAAATAATAAAGTTTTGTATGAATTAAACACTTTAAAATAATAAGCGATTAATTATTTTAGCTATAATATACTATTATGGAAAAAGAAAAGTTAATCCCAATAAAAATTGAAGATGAAATGAAGTCCGCATACATCGATTATTCGATGTCTGTAATTGTTTCAAGAGCATTACCAGATGTTAGAGATGGTTTAAAACCTGTTCATAGGAGAGTATTATTTGGGATGAATGAAATGGGAGTAAGATCATCCTCATCTTACAAGAAATCCGCAAGAATAGTTGGAGACGTAATGGGGAAGTATCACCCACACGGTGATAGCTCAGTTTACGATACGATGGTCAGAATGGCTCAAGAATGGAGTTTAAGATATAACCTTGTTGATGGTCAAGGCAATTTCGGCTCTGTAGATGGTGATAGCCCAGCTGCTATGAGGTATACAGAAGCGAGAATGCAAAAAATATCTGAGGAGTTATTATCAGATATTGATAAAGAGACTGTTGACTTTCAATTAAATTTTGATGATACTATAATGGAACCTACTGTCTTACCTACTAGGGTTCCTGCCCTAATAGTAAATGGTACATCTGGAATTGCCGTAGGTATGGCTACTAATATGCCTCCTCACAACCTGTCTGAAGTTATCGACGGAATAATGCAATATATTGATAATAATGATATTACTATTGATGAGCTCCTCCAATATGTAAAAGCTCCTGACTTTCCAACTGGTGGTACTATATACGGTTATGATGGTGTCAAAGAAGCTTTCCATACTGGAAAGGGAAGAGTCGTTATGAGAGGCAAAGCTATTATTGAAAATGTTAATGATAGAGAATGTATAAT
>CABZAD010000011.1 GCA_902523665.1 uncultured Bacteroidota bacterium
ACTAAGTATCCCATTTCATGTTTTTGATAGCTTAAACCCTAATATACTTAATACTATTTCTACCAATGTTTATGTAAACATTACATTCTTTGTTGTATTTATCTTGTTTGCAATTTCATTTTTTGGATATTTTGATATAGTTATTCCAAGTAATATTATATCTGGTTCTGAGAAGAAATCAGATAAGGGAGGAATTATTGGAATTTTTTTCATGTCACTTACACTTGCTCTTGTTTCATTTTCATGTACAGGTCCAATTTTAGGATCTTTACTAGCTGGTTCACTGTCATCTGCTCAATCTGGGGCAACACAGCTTACATATGGTATGTTCGGATTCGGTGTTGCACTTGCCTTTCCTTTTACTTTACTTGCCTTTTATCCGAAATATCTATCTCTGATCCCAAAATCAGGTATTTGGCTAAAGAAACTTAAAGTTTCTTTAGGTTTTATTGAACTTGCTCTTGCTTTTAAATTTCTTTCCAATGCAGACTTAGTTGAGGGATGGGGTATTTTAAAGCGTGAAATTTTTATCATTATCTGGGTTGTTATTTTTCTATCCATGTCACTCTATTTATTTGGTTTTCATTTTGTTAAGCTAAAGTTCAATTATAAAAGCATATCAGGATGGGTATTTTTATTATTTTCCTTTTTTTTACTCAGTGGTATATATGATAGCAAAAATGTGAGATTCTTAAGTGGTATTCTTCCGCCTGAGTTCTATTCTATCGAAGAAAAACAAAACGAATGTCCTTTGGGTCTAAATTGTTTTAAAAATTATGATGAAGGAAAAGAATATGCTATAGAGAACAATAAAATTATCTTATTAGACTTTACAGGTTGGGCCTGTGCTAACTGTAGACGAATGGAAGAAAATGTATGGGCAAAACCAAAAGTATTTGAGTTGTTAGATAATAATTATGTAATAATTTCCCTTTACGTAGATGATAGAACTGAGCTATCAGATTTTGAAAAATTTAAATACATTAATAAATCAGGAAGAATTCAGTATATAAATAATATTGGAAGGAGATGGTCTCTTTTCCAGCAAATAAATTTTAATAATGCTTCTCAACCATACTATGTTGCGATGCTTCCTTCCGGTAAAATTTTATCTGAGCCAATTCAGTTCACTTCAGATAAAAAGTTTCAAAATTGGCTTGAGACATCAATAGAAGAATCAATTAAGTAAGTTATTTTCTAAAATTAATTGCATCAGTCACACCTTTTTCCATATTAAAGTTTATCTAGTATTTTTTTTATTAGACTAAACGATTCTGGATAGGGGCCGTACCTAAATGGTAAATCGATCATTGATTTTTTTTCCAAAATAGGTTTGTAATGTGTAAATGTGTCAAATGAAAACTTACCTCTATATGCTCCCATTCCACTTGTACCAATACCTCCAAAAGGTAAATTTGGATTTATATAATGAATTAAAGTATCATTTACAACACACCCTCCAAACTTATTATTTTGAACAAGTTTATCAATGAACTTCTGATTTTTTGAAAATATATAGAATGCAAGTGGGGATGGATTTTTTTCAATGATTGTTTGAATTTCATTTTCATTCTCATATGATAAAACAGGCAGAATAGGCCCAAATATTTCATCATTCATAATTTCAGAGTTTAAATCTGGTTCAATTATTAAAGTAGGTTCAATAAAAAGTTTTTCTTCTTCAATTTTACCCCCAAATTCAACATTATTCTTATTTAAAATTTCTTTGAGCCTAACTAAATTATTTTTATTAATAATTCTTCCATAGCTATCAGACTTAATTGATGAATTTCCATATGTTAATATTATATTTTTTTTAATCATTGATATCAGTTCGTCTTTCACATGATTATTAACTACTATATAATCAGGTGCTATACATGTTTGGCCACAATTCACAAATTTACCTGAAACAATTCTTTTAGCAACTTTATCTAAATCCACTCCAGTATCAACAATGCAGGGGCTCTTTCCTCCAAGTTCAAGTGTAATTGGTGTTAAGTTTTTTGCAGCTTTTTCAGCGATAATTTTTCCAATTCTTGTACTTCCTGTAAAAAAAATATAATCCCATTTTTTTTCTAATAAATACTTTGCAATTTCGGCATCACCCTCAATTACAAATGCCAAGTTTCTTGGAAAAACAGATTCTATTAAATTTTTTAAAACAGTGGACGTATTAGGGGCTAACTCGGATGGTTTAATTATTACTGAATTTCCGGCTGCTATAGCACCAATAAGTGGTGTTAAAGATAATTGGAAAGGATAATTCCAAGGTGTTATGATTAGTACATTGCCATATGGTTCTGGAACTAAATAATTTTTAGATGGAAAATTAAATATTGAGCCTCTTACTTTCTTTTTTTTAGACCATCTATTAAGTTTTTTTGTGAATAATTTAATCTCTCTTTTAACTAGAAGTATCTCGGATAAAAAAGATTCAAATTCATGTTTATTTAAATCTTTTTTTAAGGCATCATAAATCTTTTCCTCATTTCTATCAATAGATTTTAATAATGAATTCAAAATTTGAATTCTGTAATTCACAGAATTAGAATTAGATTTATTAAATTTTACTTGTGAATTAATTATGTTATCAATCTGTTTATATTCCATAATTGATTTCAAATCTAATTATTTATATTCGAAAATGATATTTTTTAATTTGGATATGATATATTAATTCTATTAAAATACTGAATATCATTATTTTATAACATAAAATATTTCTTTGAACATAGTTAAATTTTGTAAAAAGATACGGAAAGATAGTATCATGGTAATAATTTTATCATATAATTAAATATTATGTATAACAAATTCAGTCGTGTAGTAACAAAAGATGACTCTCAGCCAGCTGCTCAAGCTATGCTGCATGCCATTGGTTTATCTGAAGAAGACTTTGATAAACCATTTATTGGCATCGCAAGCACTGGCTATGAAGGTAACCCTTGTAACATGCATTTAAATGATTTATCAGTTAAGATTAAAAATAGTATTTCTGCCTCTGAATATGTTGGATTAATATTCAATACAATAGGGGTAAGTGATGGTATTTCTATGGGAACTTTTGGCATGAGATATTCTCTTCCATCTAGAGATATTATTGCTGATTCCATGGAAACTGTTGTTCAAGCTATGTCTTATGATGGTCTAGTAACTGTCGTTGGTTGCGATAAAAACATGCCTGGTGCATTGATGGCTATGTTAAGGCTTGATAGGCCAAGTATACTTGTGTACGGAGGAACAATAGACTCAGGCTGTTATAACAACAAAGAATTAGACGTTGTTTCAGCATTTGAAGCATGGGGTGAGAAGGTATCAGGTAAGATAGATGATAAAGAATATAAGAATGTAATTAAAAATGCATGTCCTGGTGCAGGAGCATGTGGTGGAATGTATACTGCCAATACTATGGCATCAGCAATTGAAGCTCTGGGTATGTCTCTACCTTATAATTCATCAAATCCTGCAATAAGTAATGAGAAAGTCAGTGAATGTGGTCAATTAGGACCTGCAATTAAGTTACTAATAGAAAAAGATATTAAACCCTCTGATATTGTAACAAAAAAATCTTTAGAGAACGCATTAAGACTTATAACTGTTTTAGGTGGCTCTACTAATGCAGTTTTACACTTTCTTGCAATTTCGAGAGCTGCAAATTTAGATTTATCGATTGATTATTTTCAAGAAATCAGCGACTCAACCCCTTATATTGCCAATCTTAAACCTAGTGGAAAGTATTTAATGAAGGATCTTCATAAAATTGGAGGGGTTCCATCCGTTCTTAAATATATGCTAGAGAATAAAATGCTTAATGAAGATTGTATGACAGTAACAGGTAAAACTCTAGAAGAGAACCTTTCAAAAATTAAATCACCTGATCTAAAGTCTAGTGATATAATTTTTCCCCTTAGTAATCCGATCAAAGAATCTGGCCATATCCAAATTCTAAAAGGAAATCTAGCTGAACAGGGATGTGTTGCAAAAATTACAGGTAAGGAGGGATTGAAATTTTCAGGTCCAGCTAAAGTGTTTGACAGTGAGTTTGAATGTTTGACTGCAATAGCAGAATCGAGGGTTAACAAAGGAGATGTTGTTGTAATTAGATATGAAGGACCAAAAGGAGGTCCTGGCATGCCAGAAATGTTAAAGCCTACCTCTGCTATAATGGGAGCTGGTCTTGGTAAAGATGTTGCATTAATTACTGATGGAAGATTTTCGGGAGGTACTCATGGTTTTGTTGTAGGTCATATTGTTCCTGAAGCTTTTGATGGTGGAGTAATTGCAATTTTAGAAAATGGTGATATGATTACCATTGATTCTGAAAATAATCAAATTTTTGTAGATCTCTCAGATGATGAAATAAAAAATAGAATTAAAAATTGGTCTAAACCTGATCTTAAAATCAAAAAAGGAATTTTGTATAAATATGTTAAATCAGTCTCAAATGCATCAAATGGGTGTGTAACTGACGAATAAAATTATGAAGAAAAAAAAGATAAGTGGAGCTGAAGCTGTAATACATTCATTGTTAAATGAAGGTGTTGATTTAGTATGGGGATATCCAGGTGGAGCTATAATGCCAGTATATGATGAGTTTTATAAATTCCAAGATAAACTAAAACATATACTTGCAAGACACGAACAAGGTGCTATTCATGCTGCACAAGGTTATGCAAGATCGTCTGGTAAAGTTGGAGTAGCTATTGCTACGTCAGGTCCCGGTGCTACTAATCTTGTAACTGGAATTGCTGATGCTCAAATTGATTCAACACCTGTTGTCTGTATTACTGGTCAAGTACCATCTCACCTTTTAGGTTCCGATGCATTTCAAGAAACTGATATTATTGGTATATCAATGCCAGTAACAAAATGGAATTATCAAATCACAAAAGCCTATGAAATTCCTGAGATTTTTGCAAAAGCTTTTTACATAGCAAAATCAGGTAGACCTGGCCCTGTTTTAATTGATATTACAAAGGATGCTCAATTTGAATTATTTGATTATGAATATTCTAAATGTAAAGGTATAAGAAGCTATAATCCACTTCCTAAAATAAATAGCACTTCTATTGATGATGCGGTTAAATTAATAAATAAGGCAAAAAAACCATTTATAGTTTGGGGTCAGGGAGTAATACTTGGAAATGCTGAGGACGAGTTCAAAAGTTTCGTTGAAAAGTCCGGTATACCTGCTGCATGGACTATTCTTGGAGTATCAGCCCTCCCAACATCTCATGAACTTAATGTAGGAATGGTTGGAATGCATGGTAACTACGGTCCAAATCTTTTGACTAATGAGTGTGATTTGCTCGTTGCTATTGGTATGCGTTTTGATGATCGAGTTACTGGAGATCCAAAAACTTACGCTAATCAGGCGAAAATTATTCATTTGGATATTGACCCAGCGGAGATAAATAAAAATATTAAAGTTGAAGTTCCAATAATAGGAGATTGTAAAGAGTCTATGAGGTTAATTACCGAGAAAATTGAAAAAAGATCTCATGAAAAGTGGATTTCAAAATTTGATGACTTAATGAAAATAGAATTTGATAAAGTTATTAATTCTGATTTAAATCCCTCAAAAAAAGGATTGACTATGGGAGAATCTATTATTGCAATTAACGAACAAACAAATGGTGAGGCTATAATAGTAACAGACGTAGGACAACACCAAATGGTTGCTTGCAGATATGCGAACTTCATTCACTCAAAAAGTAATATTACCTCAGGTGGACTCGGAACCATGGGTTTTGCTCTCCCTGCTGCAATGGGTGCAAAGATGGGCGCAATGAATAGGGAGGTTGTTGCAGTTATAGGTGATGGAGGTTACCAAATGACAATTCAGGAATTAGGTACTATATTTCAGCTTCAAATCCCAGTTAAGATAGTTATTTTAAATAATGACTTCCTAGGTATGGTTCGTCAATGGCAACAACTTTTTTTTGATAAAAGATATGCCTCAACAGAAATGATTAATCCAGACTTTGTAACAATTGCAAAAGGATATTATTTAGATTCAGAGAGAGTCAATGATAGAAAGGATCTAAGGCCTGCTGTAGAAAGAATGATCAAATCAAAAAAACCATATGTTCTTGAAATATGTGTAGAGAAAGAAGATAATGTATTTCCAATGATACCATCAGGAGCATCTGTTTCAGATGTAAGACTAAGTTAATATGGAGAAGAAAAAGAATTTTACAATATCTGTTTACACCGAGAATAATGTTGGTCTGCTACATAGATTATCTGCTATTTTTCTCAAAAGACATATAAATATTGAGAGTTTTAGTACTTCTGAGTCAGAAATTAAGGATGTTTTTAGATTTATTATAGTTGTAAAAATGACCAAGTCTGGCGTTGAAAAAGTTGTAAAACAAATTGAGAAACAAGTAGAGGTTATAAAAGCATTTTACCATACTGATTCAGAAACAATATTTCAAGAGTCAGCTCTCTATAAAATGAAATCCTCTTCCTTATTTGAGGAAAGACATATCCAAAACGTCATTAAAGATTCGAATGCAAGAATAGTTACTGTCAATCCAGAATTTTTTGTTATAGAAAAAACAGGATTTAGGGATGATACTGAGAAACTATACAATGATTTAAAATCATATGGTCTTTTACAATTTACAAGATCAGGTAGAATTGCTGTTTCAAAAGAAAAGATGGGAATATCAGAAATTTTAAATACTTTTAAAAACCAAAAATAAATACAATGACGAATTACTTTAACAGTCTATCATTTAGAGAAAAACTTATGCAACTAGGTAAATGTAGGTTTATGGACTCGTCTGAGTTTCAAAATGGTATTGATTTTCTAAAAGATAGAAAAATTGCTATAGTTGGATGCGGTGCCCAGGGGTTACATCAAGGATTGAATATGAGAGATTCTGGTCTAGATATATCCTATGCTTTAAGACAAACATCAATAGACTCTAAAAGACAGTCTTTTATAAATGCATCTTCAAATGATTTCAATGTTGGAAATTTTGATGAAATAATTCCAAATTCTGATTTAGTTATAAACCTAACTCCAGATAAAAATCATACTCATGTGGTTGAACAACTTATTCCAATAATGAAAAAAAATTCAATTTTATCGTACTCTCACGGATTCAATATTGTAGAAGAAGGAATTAAAGTTCGAGAAGATATAACTGTAATAATGGTTGCTCCAAAATCACCTGGCTCAGAGGTAAGAGAGGAATATCTCAGAGGCTTTGGAGTCCCCACGTTAATAGCTGTGCATCCAGAAAATGATAAAAATAATATTGGTTTCGATGCAGCAAAAGCTTATGCAGTTTCACTTGGATCTCATAAGGCTGGAGTACTTGATTCTTCATTTGTAGCAGAGGTTAAATCAGACTTAATGGGTGAACAGACAATTTTATGTGGAATGCTTCAGACAGGTTCTATTTTGTCATTTGACAGAATGGTGGAACTTGGAACTAATCCACAATATGCTGCAAAGTTGATTCAACATGGATGGGAAACAATTACGGAAGCCTTAAAACACGGTGGAATAACAAACATGATGGATAGGCTTTCTAATCCAGCAAAAGTCAGGGCATATGAATTGTCAGAAGAACTGAAAAATATATTATCACCATTATTTATCAAACATATGGATAATATATTATCTGGAAATTTTTCTGAAACAATGATGAAAGATTGGGAAAACGATGATAAAGAGCTTTTAAATTGGAGAGAAGAGACAAATCAAACATCCTTTGAGAAAACCAATCCAACTAAAGATGAAATATCTGAACAGGAATATTTTGATAACGGAATATTGATGGTTGCATTTGTAAAAGCTGGGGTTGAACTTGCCTATGAAACTATGGTAGAGGCTGGTATCAAGGAAGAATCAGCTTATTATGAATCCCTACATGAACTTCCTTTAATTGCAAATTTAGTATCCAGAAAAAAACTGTACGAAATGAATCATATAATTTCAGATACTGCAGAATATGGTTGCTATCTTTTTAACAATGATGCAATTCCATTATTATCTAGTTTCTTCCAAAAACTTAATAGTGATTTAATTGGTTCAGATCAAATGTCTAATGCTTCGAATTCAATTGATAATGAAAAATTAATTGAAATCAATGAATCAATTAGATTCCACTCTATTGAAATCATTGGTGATGAATTAAGGCAACATATGACTTCAATGAAAAAAGCATTATAAAATGCATATACCTGATTTAAAAGGAGTAAGAAAAGCATCTGAAAATCTTAGAGATGTATCTATTGTTACTCCGCTTAATCTTAACGAGAGATTATCAGAAAAATTAAATTGTAGAATTTTTTTTAAAAGAGAAGATCTTCAAAAAGTTCGTTCATTTAAGATTAGGGGAGCTTTTAACAAAATTAAATCATTAAATCTAGATACCCAAGATGTAAAAAAAATTATATGTGCAAGTGCGGGTAATCACGCTCAAGGTGTTGCCTATTCATGTAACAAATTAAAAATATTTGGTACAATATATATGCCTGAAACAACTCCAAAACAAAAAGTGGAAAGAGTAAAAATGTTTGGGGGTGATTTTATTGAAATTATTTTAGTTGGAGATACTTTTGATGATGCTCAAAAAGAAGCGCAAAAGCAATTGGATAATGATACTGTATTTATTCATCCTTTTGATGATAAAGAGGTTATAGAGGGACAGGGTACTGTTGCACTCGAAATTTTAGATCAAATTGATAAACATTTTGATTATTTGGTTATCCCAATTGGTGGGGGAGGACTAATAGCGGGTATTATATCTGTATTTAAAGAGTTATCTCCTAAAACAAAAATTATTGGAGTTGAAGCCCAAGGAGCACCAGCTATGTATGATTCTTTAAAGCAAAATAAGATTATTGAATTAAAAAAAATTGACAATTTTGTAGATGGTGTATCAATAAAAAAGATTGGTGGAATACCTTTTGAGTTTTGCAAAGAGCATTTAGATGACTTGATAATTGTCCCTGAAGGTAAAATATGCCAAACCATACTTGAGTTATACAATAAGGATGGAATAGTTGTTGAGCCAGCTGGAGCAATTGGTATTTCTGCTCTAGAAATTTATGATAAAGATATCTCAAACAAAAATATTGGTGTACTCATATGTGGAGGTAACAATGATATTACTAGAATGGCTGAAATAAAAGAGCGAGCTTTGCTTTATTCCAAGTTAAAACATTATTTTATTGTAAAATTTCCTCAAAGAAAAGGGGCGCTTAGAGAATTTGTCAACAACGTATTAGGTCAAAATGACGATATTACTTTTTTTGAGTATGTAAAAAAGAATAACAGAGAGTATACAACAGCGATTGTTGGAATAGAGTTAAAATTTTCTAAAGATTTATCAGACTTGATGAAAAAAATGAAAGAAAATGGTTTCTTTGGAGAATATTTAAATGAAAAACCAGACACACTTCGTCTTTTAATATAAAAAACTATATCCATGGAAAAATATAAAATTGATGAAATTCATTGTAGAGAATATCTAGTTGATGGAGAGCTAAAAAAATGGGAGGGGGATACTTCAGAAGTATTTTCTACCATTGATATCAAAGAAGAGGGTGATTACACTCCAACTCTTTTAGGTTCTATACCTGACATGGATTCTGATTCCGCAATAGAAGCGCTTGATTCCGCAAAGAAAGCATTCAATAGAGGACAAGGTAAGTGGCCAACAATGAAAGTAATAGATAGGTTGAAGTGCATGAAGAGATTTGCAGACAAAATGCAAGATCATCGGGATATAGTGGTTAAGCTTTTAATGTGGGAAATAGGAAAGAATCAAACTGATTCTGAAAAGGAATTTGACAGAACAGTAAAATATATTTATGACACTATTGATGAGTATAAAAATATTGATAGGTCTTCTTCTAGATTTGAAAAAGACTCTGGAATTCATGCTCACATTAGAAGAGGTCCTCTTGGTGTAGTTCTTTGTCTTGGACCATACAATTATCCTCTAAACGAGACTTTTTGCCTTCTCATACCTGCTATTCTCATGGGTAACACTACGATATTTAAACCTGCCAAACATGGAGTTTTGCTTATTTCACCATTACTTAAAGCTTTTAAGGAGTGTTTCCCACCAGGAGTTGTAAACATTTTATTTGGTAGAGGTAGAAAAATATGTCCACCAATAATGAAGACAGGGTTTGTTGATGTGTTGGCTTTAATAGGTCATAGTTCATCAGCTGTAGCTTTGCAAGATCAACACCCAAATAAAAACAGACTTAGATTAGTTCTAGGCCTAGAAGCTAAAAACCCTGCAATTATTCTTCCAGATGCTGACTTAAATCTAACTATTCAAGAATGTATTTCAGGTTCTTTGTCCTATAACGGTCAAAGATGTACTGCTCTAAAGGTAATATATGTGCATGAATCTATTGCAGATGAATTTAACACTAAGTTTGCAAAGGCTGTTGATAATCTTAAATTTGGTATGCCTTGGGATAAAGATGCTTTTCTTACCCCACTGCCAGAACCTTCAAAACCTAACTACATTAAGGACTTAATCGATGATGCTATTTCTAAAGGTGCCGATGTGATCAATGATAAAGGTGGTGAGGTAACTAATAATTATTGCTACCCGGCAGTATTATATCCTGTAAATAGCTCAATGAAGGTTTTTGAAGAGGAACAATTTGGCCCTGTGGTGCCAATTATTCCATTCAAAAAAATAGATGAACCCCTTGATGATATGGCAATATCTGAGTACGGTCAGCAAGTAAGTCTCTTTGGAAGTGATACAAAGAAATTAGGTCCTTTAATTGATACTCTTGCAAATTTAGTGTGTAGAGTGAATTTAAATAGTTCATGTCAAAGAGGTCCTGATATTTATCCATTCACTGGTAGAAAGAATTCAGCAGTAAGCACTTTGAGTGTTCATGATGCTCTAAGGGCATTTTCAATAAGAACATTCGTGGCTTCAAAAGATAATGTTCATAATAACAGAATTTTAAAGAAGTTATTAGATTCAAATGATTCTAATTTCATTTCTACTGATTATATACTTTAACTATTTTTTATAAAATTTACTATATAATCTCCAACTTCATCAGTGGTGTATGCTTTATTCTCTTTATTTAAATCTGGAGTTGTAAACTTATTTATAAGAGAATCTTCAACAGCACTATTAATAATTTTAGATTCATCTTTTAAATTAAATGAGTGATCAAGCATCATAGATAAAGACAAAATTGATGCTATAGGGTTTGCAATTTTTTTTCCTGTAGCCTCTGGGTAAGACCCATGTATAGGCTCATATAATGCGTTCTCCGAGCCAATTGATGCTGAAGGCATCAAACCCATTGAACCTGATATCACTGAAGCTTCATCAGTTAGTATATCACCAAACAGATTAGATGTTATAAGGACATCATAAGAACTTGGCCATTGAACTAACCTCATAGCTACTGCATCAACGAATTCATATGAAACCTTAATTTCAGGATAATCTTTTTCCATACTTTGTACTGTCTCCCTCCAAAGTCTTGATGTTTCAAGAACATTTGCTTTATCAACACAACATAGTTTTTTTGATCTTTTTTTTGCATATTCAAATCCTATTTTTGCTATTCTGATAATTTCTTCTCTAGAATATTGGCAAGTATCATATGCATAATTATCATTATCTTTTCTTCCTCTATCACCAAAATATATTCCACCGGTAAGTTCTCTAACAAAAAGAATATCAGTATCCTTGATTCTTTCTTCTTTTATTGGTGACATGTCAAGAAGAGATTCAAAAATTATTGTTGGTCTAAGATTTGCAAACAGTCCTAATTTTTTTCTCATTTTCAGTAGTCCCTGTTCCGGTCTTACTTTAGCCTTAGGATCGTTATCATATTTTGGATCACCAATTGCACCAAATAAAATTGCATCAGAATCCTTACAAAGCTTATAAGTGCTATCTGGATATGGATCATTATATTCATCTATAGCAATTGCACCAACAAGTCCTTCAGTAAGTTCAATCTTGTGATTGTATTTATCTGCAATACAATTTAATACCTTTAATGACTGATTTGTTACTTCTGGTCCAATCCCATCTCCTGGAAGCACAGCTATCTTTAACTTCATAATTATTCAGTATTTAACATTTTCTCAGTTGCTTTAATTGCAGCTACAGTTTGATCAGTATCTAGTCCTCTTGTTTTAAATTTTTTTGAACCGCTGTCCCATGTAATTGTAGTTTCACAGAATGCGTCTGAGTCACTTCCCGGTGGAATTCTCACTGCATAGTCGATCAATTTTGGAAGCGCTCTATTCTGTTTTGCATATATTTTTTTCAATGCATTCATAAAAGCATCAAATTGTCCATCTCCTGAGCAGCTCTCTTGGTAAAGAGTATTATCAATAATTAATGAAATTGATACTGATGGTCTTAGAGTTTTTGCATGAGTAAGAACATAAGATTCAATTTTAATATTATTCTTTTTGGTAGGATAGTCTAAGACATCATTTATTATATATGGGAGATCTTCAATTGTTACCTTCTCCTTCTTATCACCTAATTCTATTACTTTGGAGGTAATAACTCCTAGTTCCTTATCATTTAACTTTATACCCAATTCATCTAAGTTTTTCTTTATGTTTGCTTTTCCTGATGTTTTGCCTAATGCGTATCTTCGTTTTCTACCAAATCTGTTAGGATTCAAATTATTATAGTACAAGTTTTTCTTATTGTCACCATCTGCATGTACACCTGCAGTCTGAGTAAATACATTTTCACCAACAATTGGTTTATTGGATGAGACAGTTTGACCCGAAAATGTTGATATTAATTTACTAGCCTTAAATAAATTTTTCTCATCTACGTTAATTTTGATATTTGGCATGAAATCTTTTATTGCTGCAACAGCACTTGACAATGGAGTATTCCCAGCTCTTTCACCCATTCCGTTTATAGTAAGGTGCAATCCATCACAACCAGCCCTTATTGCTTCCATTGAATTCCCAACACTTAAATCATAATCATTATGTCCATGAAAATCAATATGAAAATCTGGGTATTTCATTTTTATCTCAGATATATACTCGTAAGTTTCGTGATGTGTAAGAATACCTAATGTATCTGGTAATAACAACCTTTTTATTTTTTTGTCATACAAGAAATCAAGAAAATCGATAACATACTCCTTACTGCTTCTCATACCATTACTCCAATCTTCAAGATATACATTTGTATAAATTGAGTTTTCCTCAGCCCTTTTAATTGTTTTCAAGATATCTTTAAAATGATTTGAAGGAGTCTTTTTAAGCTGATGCTTAAGATGATTAATAGAACCTTTTGTTAATAGATTCTGTACCGAACATCCAGAGTCTAAAAGCCATTCTATGGATTTTCCATCATCCAAAAAGGTTAGCACCTCTATACTTTCAATTTTTTTATTCTTTTTTGCCCAACTGGTAATTTGTTTTACAGAATTTAACTCACCCTCTGATACTCTAGCTGATGCTACCTCAATTCTATCAATTTTAAGTTCATCTAATAAAAGTTTGGCAATTGTTAACTTTTCTTTTGGAGAATATGAAACTCCAGAGGTTTGTTCACCGTCACGAAGTGTAGTATCCATTATTTCTAGTCTTCGTTTCATTAGTATCTTAATTTATTTGCAAAAGCTGAAATTTGATCTTTTTTGTTAATTAGATAATCAATATCATCAAAACCATTTGACATATTACTTTTTTTATAGGTACTAATTTTAAATTTTTCCTTTTTACTGGAACTTTTAATTTCAAATTCCTGATTATCAAGATTTATTTTAAATACATTTTTGGAATTTTTATCAATTTCTGAAAAAATTACAGATAAAAATGAATCACTAACTTGAACTGGTAATACCCCAATATTTAAACAATTATTTTTAAATATATCTGCAAAGAAGCTAGACACAACAGCTCTGAACCCATAGTCATAAATTGCCCAGACAGCATGCTCTCTTGATGAGCCACAACCAAAATTTTTACCAGCAACTAAAATTTTTCCTTCATATTTTTTATTGTTTAAGGGGAATGAATCTACTAATGTATTATCTGAATTATATCTCCAATCTCTAAAAAGATTATCACCGAATCCCTTTCTTTCTGTAGCTTTAAGAAACCTTGCAGGTATTATTTGATCTGTATCAACATTATCAATATTTAAAGGAACAGCAGTACTATTTAATATATTAAATTTTTCGTAAGCCATATTATATAATATCACTCGGATCAGTTATCTCACCAGTTATAGCAGTAGCTGCAGCTACAATAGGACTTGCTAAGAGTGTCCTGGCGCCTGGTCCTTGTCTTCCTTCAAAATTTCTATTAGTTGTACTTACTGCATATTTTCCTTTTGGAATTTTATCATCATTCATAGCTAAACATGCAGAGCAACCTGGTTCTCTTAGTTTAAAGCCTGACTCAGTAAGAATATCAAGTATTCCCTCATCTCTTATACTTTTAAGTACTTTATGAGATCCTGGTACAAGCCATGCATCAATAGTGTTTGATTTTTTTCTACCTTTAATTATACTTGCAAAAGTTCTAAAATCCTCGATTCTACCATTTGTACAACTTCCCAAAAAAACATAATCTATTTTTTTACCAATCATTCTGTCACCCTCATTAAATTCCATATAATCAAGAGCTTTCTGATAAGATGATATAGATTCAGATTTATTAGCTTTTGGAATTGACTTTGAAATAGGTATTGCCATTCCAGGATTAGTTCCATAAGTAATCATAGGCTCAATTTCTTCAGCTTTAAAATTGTATTCCTTATCAAAAATTGCTCCTTTATCAGTAATTAATGTCTTCCAATAACTAAATGCTTTAGTCCATTCATCACCTTTTGGTGCATATTCTCTTCCCCTTATATAATTAAATGTCTTATCGTCTGGTGCTATCATTCCCCCGCGAGCCCCCATTTCTATGCTTAAATTACAAACTGTCATTCTTCCTTCCATAGACATATTCTTAAATACACTTCCAGCATATTCAACAAAATATCCAGTAGCACCTGAAGCAGACAACTTTGAAATTATATAAATAGCAACATCCTTTGGAGTAACATTGGGAGAAAGTTTACCATCTACGTTGATTCTCATTTTCATTGGTTTCTGTTGCATTATCGTTTGACAAGCCAAGACCATTTCAACCTCTGAAGTTCCAATACCAAAAGCAATTGCACCAAAAGCACCGTGAGTTGATGTGTGTGAGTCTCCGCATACAATTGTTAAGCCAGGTTGAGTAATACCATTTTCTGGTCCTATTACATGTACAATTCCATTTTTTTTATGACCAAGTCCCCAAAAATCAATTCCATGTTCATTACAATTTTTTTCCAGTGTTTTTACTTGCATTGCCGAAAGTCTATCTTTAATCGGTAAATGTTGATTGATTGTTGGAGTGTTATGATCAGCTGTAGCAAAAGTTCTTTGGGGATACATAACTTTTAGATTTCTATTTTTTAGTCCAACGAATGCAACAGGACTAGTAACTTCATGTATAAAATGTTTGTCTATAAACAGAACATCAGGCCCATCTTTAATTCTCTCAATTACATGAGAATCCCAGACTTTATCAAAAAGTGTTTTAACCATAGCTAATATTTTTTTTCTGAAGCATTAATGGAAAATCCGAGTCAGTTACCTCCTTCTTTTGATCTGCAATAACTAAAAATTCTCCATAAACATCATCTAACTCTTTTTTGGTAAGATTAACTCCAAACTCTTTCATTCTAAATGCAAGAGCAGCTCTACCACTTCTAGCAGTTAAAACTATTGAGGATTTATTGACACCCACATCAATTGGATCTATTATTTCGTAAGTTTCCCTTTTTTTAATAACTCCATCTTGATGTATTCCTGAGCTATGAGCAAAAGCATTAGACCCTACTATAGCTTTATTTGGCTGAACAGGCATTCCCATGAGTTCTGATACCTTCTGACTTGTTTCATTTAATAGTTTAGAATTTATATTTGTGTCTAAGTTCAAGTCTGTGTGCTGTCTCAAGATCATTACAACCTCCTCAAGAGATGTATTCCCAGCTCTTTCTCCAATACCGTTAATTGTACATTCAACTTGCCTCGCACCATTTAAAACGCCATAAATTGAGTTTGCTGTTGCTAATCCTAAATCGTTATGACAGTGACATGAGATCGTAACTTTGTCAATACCCTTGACATTCTCAACTAAATATTTAATTTTTTCACCATATTCATTTGGAAGGCAATAACCAGTTGTGTCAGGAATATTTAAGACAGTTGCACCAGATTTTATAACTTCCTCACAAACTTTTGCAAGAAAATCATTTTCAGTTCTACCAGCATCTTCAGCATAAAACTCAATGTCCTCTATATATTTTTTTGCATGAGATACTGCTTTTTTTGCAAGATCAATAATAGAATTTTTATTTGATTTAAATTTATGTTTAATATGAATGTCAGATGTTCCAATTCCAGTATGGATCCTTGGTCTCTTAGCATATTTAAGTGATTCGGCAGCAACATCTATATCTTTTTCATTAGCGCGACTGAGTGCGCAAACAGATGCATTTTTTATAATCTTTGAAATTTCAACTACCGACTTGAAATCTCCAGGACTGGAAATAGGAAAACCACCTTCAATAATATCCACACCAAGCATATCAATTTTCTCAGCTAAAATTAATTTACTTTTCGTATCAAGCTTGCATCCTGGTACCTGTTCACCATCTCTTAAAGTAGTATCAAATATTTTGACTTGGTTTTTCATACAACACTAAATTATTACTAATAATGGTGATTCTTAAAAAAAAGTATATTAATTTTACAATGTTCTAGATACATTATTTATTCTTAAACAATTGAAAACTAACATTTTAATAAAAAATTATATACAATGACAAATCAGTTAAAAGATAATTTATTTGTTCTTATTAAATCTTTAACAAAGTCTGAGAAGAGACAATTTAAACTATACGTAGGTAGAATGGATTCAAATGAAGACTCTAAATTTTTAAAATTATTCAATCTTTTAGATAAAATGGACTTTTACAGTGAAGATTTAATTTTAAAGAAAAAAATTGTATCAAAGCTTCAACTATCAAATCTTAAGGCACATTTATACAAACAGATATTAATTAGTTTAAGATTAAATCCTCAACATAAAAACGTGAAACTTCATATTAGAGGCCAAATTGACTTTGCAAATATTTTATACCAAAAAGGGTTATATAAACAAAGCTTGAAAATTCTTGACAAGGCTAAATCATTTGCATTAAAATATGACGAAAATGCCTCAGCTTATGAAATAGTCGAATTTGAAAAATTAATTGAGTCTCTATACGTTACAAGAAGTCTAAGTAATAGAACAAATGAACTAGTTTCTCAAACTAATCATCTACGTGAACAAAATGAGATTTATAGTAATCTATCAAATATCTCATTACAACTTTATGAAAAACTTATTAAGGCAGGTTATGCAAAGAGTGACGATGAGTCTAAAGAGATAAAAAAATTTTTCAAACAAAAAATTAAAAGCTTTAAAATTAGTGAATTAGGATTCAGAGAAACTCTGATATATTATCAAATTTGGGTTTGGTACAGTCTTTTAATTCAGGATTTTTTATCAAGTTATAAATATGCTTCAAAGTGGATAGATACTTTTAATAGGTCACCTGAAATGATTAGAATACACCCTGTTTTTTATTTAAAAGGTTATAACTTTCTGTTGGAAGCACTTGCTCTAATTAAGTATCCTTCTAAATTTAAATATAGATTAAATGATTTAATCAAAGTTGTTGAAGACAAATCATTTCCAAGAAATCAGAATTTAAATGCTTTAATATTCATTTATAAGTATAATAATCTATTTAATCTACATGTTTTAGAGGGTGATTTTAAAGAATCTTTAAAAATTATTCCTGAAGTGCTTGAAGGTATTGAGATAAATAAAAATTTTATCGATCATCATCATATAATGCTTTTATATTTCAAAATTGCATGTATGTATTTTACAGTTAATGACTATGATAATTGCATAAAATATGTAAACAACATTATAAGTAATAAAAATATTAAGATGAGGGAGGACCTCCAGTGTTTTACAAGAATTTTAAATCTAATTGCTCACTGGGAAGCTGGTCGTGATTATAACCTAGATAAAATTATAAGGGAGACATATAATTATCTTGACAAGATGAATGACCTTCATGAGGTACAAAAAACAATACTTAAGTATCTAAATGGATTAGAAAACATATATCCTGGAGAAATTAAAGGATTTTTAAGAAGCCTCCATTCAGAGTTAAAAAAATTTGAAGATGATCCCTATGAAAAAAGAGCTTTTTTATATCTAGATATTATATCATGGCTTGAGAGTAAAATAAATAACATGCCTGTAGCAGACATAATTAAAGAAAAGGCTTTGCATATTAATCGAAAGGAGAAGCAGACCACAGTGCTAATTTAGGTGGCTCAGCCCTTATAATAATTTTTTTTTTTGATACAGGATGTATAAAATTAACTTCTCTTGAATGAAGATAGATTCCACCATCTTTAATAGACCTCTTGGAGCCATATTTTAAGTCTCCCAATATTGGAAATCCAACTTCAGAGAAACTACATCGTATTTGATGATGTCTTCCTGTCTCAAGATCTACTTCAATTTTTAAATATTTTTCAAGTTTTTCAATTATTCTATATTTCAATGAACCATACTTTGAATTTTTTACCTCTTCTTTGGAAAAGAAAGATTTATTTATTTTTTTATTTTTTATAAACCACCCCTCAATCTTACCCTCATTTGATTTAAACTTATTTGATATAAATAGCCAATAAAGCTTTCTAATTTCCCTTTTTTTTAGTTTATCGTTCATCCTGGATAATGCCTTACCTGTCCTTGCAAATATTACAATACCAGATACAGGTCTATCTATTCTATTTACAAGCCCTAAAAATACATTTCCTGTTTTTTCGTATTTATTTTTGATGTAATCTTTTACAAATTCAAGAAGTGGAGTATCACCTGTTTTATCTCCTTGTACAAGAACTCCACATTTTTTATTTACAATAATCAAGTGATTATCTTCAAAGAGAATATCTGATTTCTGAAATTTCAAATTAATACTGTTCTTCTTTGTTTGGAAAGTTTCCTTTTTTTATATCTTTTGAATACTTCTTTACTGCATTGCGAATTAATGAATCAAGATCAAGATATCTTCGAAGGAATCTTGGACTAAAATCTTTATTCATCCCCAACATATCATGAGAAACTAGGACTTGACCATCAACATGTGAGCCTGCACCAATCCCAATTATTGGTAGCTTGAGACTAGAAGTCACCTTTTTTGCTAATTTATTTGGAATTTTTTCAAGTACAATGGAAAAACATCCAATTTTCTCAAGCATCTTTGAGTCGGAGATCAGAGTTTTAGCCTCTTCCTCTTTTTCAGCTCTAACAGTATATGTTCCAAACTTGTAAATTGATTGAGGTGTAAGTCCAAGATGCCCCATAACAGGAATTCCTGCTTGAATTATTCTTTCAATTGATTCTTTTGCTAGATGACCTCCCTCAAGTTTTACGGCGTGAGCTCCAGATTCTTTCATTATTCTTATTGCAGATTTTAATGCTTTCTGAGAATCTGACTGGTACGTACCAAAAGGAAGATCCACAACAACTAAGGCTCTCTTTACAGCTCTTATAACTGAACTAGCATGATAAATCATTTGATCCAGAGTAATTGGCAGTGTCGTTTCATGGCCTGCCACAACGTTTGATGCAGAATCTCCAACTAAAATTATATCAATACCAGCATCATCTATAATTTTTGCGAAACTGAAGTCGTATGCAGTAAGCATTGATATTTTTTCACCTTTGCTTTTCATCTGTTCTAGTACTTTAATTGTTACTCTGCTTGGGTTCATTTCATTTACCATCTATAGTTTTCAACAAAAATAGTATAAATAAAGTTATGAATTATATGACATAATGTCACTCTAATTGAATTGGCATAATCGTTGACATTTATAAATAAAAATGAAATTATGAGCAAAATTATAGGAATTGATTTAGGAACAACTAATTCATGTGTCTCCGTAATGGAGGGAAGTGAACCAGTTGTAATACCAAACGCTGAAGGAAAAAGAACTACACCATCTGTAATAGCATTTGTAGAAGATGGTGAAATAAAAGTTGGGGATCCAGCAAAAAGACAAGCTGTTACTAACCCAGAAAAAACTATTGCTTCTGTAAAAAGATTTATGGGAAACAAATTTAGTGAGTCATCAAATGATGTTAAAACAGTTGCATATAAAGTAGTTAAGGGAGACAATGATACACCAAGAGTAGATATTGATGGAAGATTATATACTCCACAAGAATTATCTGCAATGGTACTTCAAAAAATGAAAAAAACAGCAGAAGATTATTTAGGGCAAAACGTTACTGAGGCTGTTATTACTGTTCCAGCTTATTTTAATGACTCTCAAAGACAAGCTACTAAAGAAGCTGGAGAAATTTCAGGCTTAAAAGTTCAAAGAATTATAAATGAGCCAACTGCTGCTGCTTTGGCATATGGAATGGATAAGGGTGGTAAGGATAAAAAAATAGCTGTTTATGATTTAGGTGGTGGTACATTTGACATATCTATACTTGAACTTGGCGACGGTGTTTTTGAAGTATTATCAACTAATGGTGATACTCATCTTGGGGGTGATGACTTCGATCAAGTAATAATTGACTTCTTAGCTGAAGAGTTTAATAAAAATGAGCAAATTGACTTGAGAGAAGATTCTATGGCTCTTCAAAGGCTCAAAGAGGCTGCTGAAAAGGCTAAAATTGAACTTTCTTCATCTGCACAAACCGAAATTAATTTACCATACGTTACTGCGACCTCTTCTGGTCCAAAACACTTGGTTACAACACTTACAAGAGCCAAATTTGAAAAACTTTCTGATGACCTTGTCAAGAGATCTATGGAGCCAGTTAAGAAAGCACTTAAAGATGCAGGTCTAACTAAAAAGGATGTTGATGAGGTTATATTAGTTGGGGGTTCTACAAGAATACCAATTATTCAAAAAGAAGTTGAAGCTTTATTTGGTAAAAAACCATCTAAGGGAGTGAATCCTGACGAAGTTGTTGCAGTAGGTGCTGCTATTCAAGGAGGAGTTCTTTCTGGTGACGTTGAAGACGTTTTACTACTAGATGTTACACCATTATCACTTGGAATTGAAACAATGGGTAATGTAATGACTAAATTAATCGAGTCAAACACTACAATCCCAACAAAAAAATCTCAAGTTTTCTCAACCGCAGCTGATAATCAACCATCAGTAGAAATTCATGTTCTACAGGGGGAAAGACCAATGTCAAAAGACAATAAAACTATTGGAAGATTTCACCTAGATGGTATTCCCCCATCTCCAAGAGGAGTCCCTCAAATTGAGGTAACTTTTGATATAGATGCAAATGGAATTATTAATGTGAGTGCACTGGATAAAGCAACTAACAAGTCTCAGGATATAAGAATTGAGGCATCCTCAGGTTTAACAGAGGAGGAAATTGAAAAAATGAAAAAAGATGCTGAGGCTAATGCTGACGCTGATCAAAAAGCAAAAGAAGAAGTCGATAAGCTGAACAATGCTGACCAAATGATATTTCAAACTGAAAAACAATTAAAAGAGTTTGGTGACAAATTATCTGATGATAAAAAGAAGCCTATTGAATCTTCTCTAGAAGACTTAAAAAAAGCACTCGAATCTAAAGATATCGATAAAATAGATGAAGCTTTAAATGCCATAAATGATGCATGGAAGAATGCATCAGAAGAAATGTATAAAGCTCAAGGAGATGGAGCTGCTCAGCCTGGCGCTGAAGATCCAGCTAAAGAATCTACAAAAGATTCAAAGGATGATGTGCAGGATGTTGATTTCGAAGAAGTTAAGGAAGATTAATTTTGTTTAACAAAAACTTTATTCTTGTTGAAGCAAACAAACGATGTCAAGGCACTTTAGTCTCTAAGCTTGGAATCACTTTTATAGATGTTGGTGAACATTATTTAGAAGCTAAGATGGAAGTAACACCAACTCACCACCAACCTGCTGGAGTTCTTCATGGTGGAGCAACTGCTGCTTTAGCAGAAACTGTTGGTAGCTCGGCTGCTGCTATTTTTTCAAAAAAAGAAAATCAAATTTTACGTGGAGTTGAGTTATCAATAAATCATGTTCGAGGAATTAGTGAGGGATTTGTTTTTGCAAAAGCAGTTCCAATTCACATGGGTAGGACAATGCAACTCTGGAAAATATCAATTATTGACGAAAATAATAGAGATATTTCTTTTGCAAAGTTAACTACACTTACTATTGATAAATAATTCATAAAAAAATTTTTATTTAAGAGGCCCAGGATGTAAATTTGAGCATTCAAAAAAAAATTATGAAAAGCGTTATCATTTGTGATATGGAGGGTTTGATTACAAACATGAACGAAGGTGCAGAAAAAGTCTTCGGCTACCCCTCTGGAGAGTTAGTTGGTATTAAAAGAGTATCAATTTTCTCACCTGGCGAAATAGTTCTTCAAAATGTTCTTGGCTGGCTTAGAAATGCCAATGAAACAGGAGAGTACATTACAAAAACTAATTTTATTAGAAAAGATGGATCAAAATTTGCTGCTAAGATTAAGATTACACCAAATTTTGCAGACGGGAAGGACAAGCCGCAAACTGGATATTGTGGAATTACCGAAGTAATTGATGAAGAGGTTAATGTAAAAATTAACTGGGTTACAAAAATTATTAAAGGTGTAGCAATTACCAGAGTAGGTTTTGCTTCGGCTTCGTTATTCCCAGTCTTTTCCATTGGATGTTACTATTCTGGAATTGGAGATGGTTTATTCAGTCCAATTTCATTAACACTAACCACATTTGGAATTTTATTTTTCCACTTATTTTCCAATCTATATAATGACTATTTTGATGTAACACATGGAACGGACGAGGCAAATTCAGAATATTTTAATGCTGGAATGGATTCTACAATTCTTCAGGGTGCACAATTATCTGGTGGGAGTAGAGCTGTAGAATTAGGTCTAATTTCTTTAAAGGGCACGAAAATCCTTGCTAATGTTATGTTTATACTCGGTCTTGCAACAGCAGCAGGAATATTATATATGAGTTTTTTAAACACAGGATCTACAAGTAATTCATTTTACTCAGCTATTATTGCTTTAATAGGTGTCTTTGTAGGATATTTCTACACTGCTAAGCCAATAAGATTATCTTCAAGATATGGTCTTGGAGAACTTTCAATTTTTCTATCTTTTGGCCCACTATTGACTTTAGGAACGGGTTTTGCAATCTCAAATGAAACAATTCTGCTGTATTCAATTGAATTTTATAATTTATTAATTCTCGGAGTTCCAATAGGACTTTTAACTACTAACATTCTTTTTATCAATCAATATCCTGATTATGTTTCAGATAAAAAAGTTGGTAAGAATCATTTAGTTGTTCTTCTTGGGAAAAAATCTTCAAGATGGATATATGTGTTAAATTTAATATTAGCATTAGGTTCCTTATATTTTATTGCAGAGAATATCTTAATTGGTACTAAGCAAATGTTATTCATTTATGTGCTCATACCAATTACAATGTTTTATTCATATTTTTTACTATCAGGATTATTCAAATACTATAATAGTAGAAAACTTATAAAATATAATATACATACAATTTATTTTCATATGTTATTCTCATTCATATATATGATAATTTTAGCCAATTTTCAGTAAGTGTTTTTATGGGATAAATCATATAATTTAAAAGGATTCTGGTATTATATACTTGGCTCATTTATTTTAATTTTCTTTAGTATTATAGGTCAATTACCCATGATCCCATTTTTACCTAACGAACTACCAAGTCCAGATGCAGATCCTATGGATTTATTTAAGGGTATTGAATCCAATTTGAGATTATTTTTATTATTATTAACTTTTGTTGCTGTTGTTCCTGGTATATGGCTAGTTGTTAATAAGCTCCATGATCTTCCCTTAATGTCTGTTTTATCAAGTAGAAATAAATTAGATTTTGAAAGAATTATATACTCATTTGCAATTTGGGGAGCAACAGTTTTAGCTTTTGTTTTATTGGAATATTTTCTTAGCCCAGAAAGTTACTTATTTAACTTTAAGGTAAAAGAATTCCTAATCCTTGCTGTCATAGCTATATTGTTTATTCCAATTCAAACAACTGTAGAGGAAGTTGTTTTTAGAGGTTACTTGATGCAGGGATTTGGCCATTGGCTTAACAGTAGATTTATGGCATTATTTCTTACCTCATTTGTATTCGGTTTACTTCACCTTTCTAATCCCGAGATAGCTACTTTAGGATATGAATTTATATTTATATACATAATTGGAGGGTTTGTTTTAGGAATTATGACATTAATGGATGATGGTCTAGAACTTGCTATTGGATTTCACGCTGCAAATAATCTTATCGTTGTTCTTCTTCTTACGGCAGATTGGACAGTTTTCCAAACAGAATCAATCTTAATTGATATTTCAGAACCAAGCTTAGGTTTATCTGATTGGCTAGCGCCTTTACTAGTATACCCTATTATAATTACAATTTTATCGAGGAAGTACGCTTGGACTAATTGGAAAAAGAAATTATTTTCAAAGGTCAGATAACATCAACTCCATTTTTATGTCACTCCTCTCGTATGGTGCATCTGGATTATCAATTTCTTTGAATCCAAACTTATTGTAGAGATGAATTGAATTCTTCAAAACAGTATTTGAGTAAAGTATAACGGATTTAAAATGGTTTTTAACAGAATAATCAATTATAAATTGGATTAATTGATGCCCAACGCCATTTCCTCTTAGCTCTTTCTTAACTGCCATTTTATTTAACTCATAAATTCCATATTCTCGAGGAATTAAAGCCATTGTACCTACAACTTGAGATTCAAAAATTGCGAAAAATATATGGCCTCCTTTATCAATAATTTCTTTTTTACAATTTCTTAATACCTTTTCGTCATACTCCTCAACATAAAAATACTCATTAAGCCAATCATAATTAAGGTCGTAGAAGTAATCTGAGTATTTATCTTGAAAAGGAACTATCTCAACTGTCATTGCTTGTCATTCTATTAGGATTGACATATTCATCAAATTCTTTTTCCGATAAATAATTAAGTGCCAAAGCAGCTTGTTTTAATGAAATATCATCTTTGTAAGCTTTATTTGCAATATCTGCAGCTTTATAATACCCAATTTTTGAATTAAGAGATGTAACTAACATCAATGAATCATCAAGAAATTTTTTAATTCTTTTTTTGTTAGGTTCAATACCGTCAATACATTTGAGAGCAAAACTCAAAGACGCATCTCCAAGTATCTTAGAAGATTCTATTATATTACATGCAAAAAGTGGTTTAAATACATTTAACTCAAAATGTCCATTTGCACCAGCAAAACTGACAGCAACATCATTTCCAAATATTTGAGCACATACCATAGAGATTGCTTCACACTGAGTAGGGTTTACTTTACCTGGCATTATCGAACTACCGGGTTCATTAGCTGGAAGAATGAGTTCACCAATACCTGATCTAGGTCCTGAGCCCATTAATCTAATATCATTTGAAATTTTATAAATAGAAGCTGCAAGGACTTTCAATGCACCGTGTACTTCTACAATACAATCATGACTAGCAATTCCTTCAAATTTATTTGGGGACTCTTTAAAAGAAAGCCCTGAATTTTTAGAGATATTTTTGACAACATTTTTAGAATATCCTTTAGGGGTATTGAGTTGGGTACCAACCGCAGTACCTCCAAGAGGTAGTTCACTTAAATGATCAAGAGAATTTTGTAATGATTTGATGCCATGGTCAATTTGAGAAACATATCCAGAAAATTCTTGACCAAGAGTTATAGGAGTAGCATCCATTAAATGAGTTCTTCCAATCTTAACAATTTCATTAAACTCTTTTGATTTTTTATCAAGACTATCTCTTAATTTTTTAATGTTTGGAATTGTATTCTCAGTAATAAGTTTCATGGCAGCAATATTAATTGCAGTAGGAAAGGTGTCATTTGATGACTGGGAAAGGTTTACATCATCATTTGGAGATAATGTTTTATCAGATTTCCCAAGTTCTTTTCCTTCAATAATGTGTGCTCTATTTGAAATAACTTCATTAATATTCATATTAGTTTGTGTACCTGAACCGGTTTGCCATATTACTAATGGAAACTGATCATTATGCATATTTTTAAGAATCTCATCACAAACACTCCCTATAAGATCACATTTTTCTTCTGATAGTACTCCAAGATTAAAATTAGTTTGTGCAGCAGATTTCTTTAAAACAGCATAAGCATGAATAATTTCAATTGGCATAGTGGATGGATTACCAATTTTAAAATTATTTCTTGATCTTTCAGTCTGAGCTCCCCAAAGTGAATTTATTGGAACTTTTACTTCTCCTAATGTATCTTTTTCAATTCTGTAGTCCGTCATCTTTGTAATTTACTTAAAAAAAATTACTTTTGTTAGCAACTACAAATATATGGAGTTTCAACAATACCTCGGATTTTTAGCCTTTTTAGCAATATTTACAATGGGCTTTTGGTTAATGATTTTTTTAGCACTTGTAGCTCCCTATTGGGCTTCATCATATGTATTTCAAAAAATTAAGGAGTTTATAGCTAAAAAGCTTAGATCCTAGTTATTAAATATTTGTTCTTCACCACTTCCTTGATCAAAATCACCTTGATTTCTTCTGATATTTTTTTTTCTTTGACTATACTTATTATCATTAAACCTGTAACTGAAAGTTAGTACATAAGTTGGCATCCTCCACCTACCCTCACTTTTTCTGTAGAAAGAGTCTCTAAATGACTCAGTTCTAAATTTATTAGTATTAAATAAATCACTAAATTTTAGGGAGAGCGTTCCTTTTTTATCTAGTAAAGATTTTTGTATTGCTCCGGTAACAAACCCAAAAGCTTTTCTTTTAGAGAAAGCATTTTCACTTGGTCCACGAATAAATCCAAAAAATTGAAGGCTATAATCTTTAGGAAGTCTTATAAAACCGTTAAATCTACTATTCCAATTAGTATTATCAGAGTCAAAATTTTCATCTTCGTATTGACCTCTTATTGAGGTTGAATTAATAGTAAAACTGGCATTTAGCCTTACACTTCTTGAGGGAGTATATGTCAAACTTAATTCTGATCCAATTCTTTTGTTATTTGATAAATTTATTGGATACGAATCTAAAACAGGAACTTGAAGTATTGGAGCATTCGAGTCACTATCAACAATAAGATCAACAATTTCGCCTGTTTCTTCAGTTATTCTCTCAATATTTCCATCAGATTGTCTGTAAAAAATTGAGGTATTGAGAGTAAATTTTTTAAATCTCTTTAAATAGTCTACTTCAAGTGCTGTAGTAAAAGTTGGATTTAAGAAGGGATTACCTCTCCAAAAACTTGTTACAGAATTTCTTCTTGGAAATGGATTTATATCCCATCCTCTTGGTCTTCTAATTCTTTTGCTATATCCAAATGTTAAAGATTCCTGATCTGAAAACTCATAAGCAAGATTTAAAGTTGGAAAAAGATCAGAATATTTTTTTATTTCAAATTTATTAATTGTTTTTTGATTAATTTCTTGTTTTGAATTTTCATATCGTAACCCAAATAATACTGATAATTTATCAATTTTTTTTCCAAACTGAGTATACAGGGAGTTGACATACTCTTTATAGTTAAAAATATTTGATAATCCAGAATCTGAAACGAAAATATCACCTGTTAAAAAAGACACATCATAATCAGTTTCTCTCTCTAAGAAACTACCTCTATATCCAAATTCAAATTCAGTCTCTTTATCTATGGGATAAATAAAATCAACTTGTCCTAGTAATCTTTTTTGAAAATCAATATTTGATACTTTTTCAAAAATTGATTCTGAAATTAAAGGAAAAGTTGAAAAGTCTTCTATATCCCTAAGTTCGTCATCTTCACTTTCTTCGTATGATATTCTAGCACTTAATGTTTGTCCTTCTCTATTATAATCTTTGTAGAAATCTAGTGCGTATTCAAAAGATTCATCCATCTCAGTCTCATCTCTTAGTCTTTTGTTTGTTGAAGATGTTGTACCTCTAGATATATCGTTTACTATGTTAGTAGTATAGCTTGAATCATCACCTTTTTTGTAAAAACCACTTATAGTTAAGGATGTCTTGTCATCAAAAAAATATTCACTTCCTAAATTGAAAAAAATGTTTTTATTGTTATAATCCCAATCATTTGCTTCATCAATTGTTAAGTCTTGTCTAATATAATTAGTTTCAGAAAAAAAAGAACCCGAATTTTCAGAGTTTCTTAAGTTAACTGTACTAAACAGGTTTACTTTTTCATTTCTTACATTTAAGGTACCATTTAGGCCTTCATTTCTTGGAATACCAAGATTTAGATTAAAGTTTCCATTAAAACCAAGAAGACTCTGCTTCTTGAGTATTATATTTAAAATACCAGCAGTTCCTTCGGCTGAATATCTTGCTGATGGTGATGTTACCACCTCAACTTTTTCAATTGATTCAGAGGGTAGTGATCTTAAACCTTGAGGACCTGATAGACCAACAAGACCTGATGGCTTTCCATTTATTAGAATTCTAACATTATTGTTTCCGCGTAGTGAAATATTACCATCAAAGTCTACATCAATAGAGGGTATATTAGCAAGTACATCAGAAACGTTACCACCTTTAACAGTAATATCTTGACCTACATTGTATATTTTTCTATCAAGTCTAATTTCAACCTGAGTTCTTTCAGCTCTTACTTCAACTTCATCAAGCATAGATACATCTATTTCTAGTGGGATGTTTCCTATATCAGTATTTCCCCTCACCATAAGATCCTCATTTGAATAAGAAATAAATGATATATAATCTATTTTTAATTCGTACAAACCTGGGTTTACATCAACTGAGAATTTTCCATTTTCGTCAGTTAATCCTCCAAGTATTTTTTCTGGGTTGTTTTTAGATTTTATAGATATAGTCGCATATTCAAGTGGTTCTCCTGTCTCTGAATCTGAAACAATTCCAAAAACTTTAAAGTTCATATTCGCATATCTTTGAGAATTACTATTACTTGGTTGTTGTGAAAATAATAGTGACGAAAATAAAAAGATGAATAATCTTGTTAGATTTTGCATTATAATTTTGTTTGGTGCAACAAAGATATTTTATTAACAACAACACTAAACACAAGGTTTTGTTAAAAAAAAGATACATTTTATTAAGTGTTTAGCGCTTGACTTCTACAAAATAAAAATTTGGTAAGACAGAAATGGGAAGGCTATTTTAAAGACTTTACTATGGCTTCAAATGCGTTTGGGTTATTCATAGCTAGGTCAGCTAAAACTTTTCTATTAAGAGAGATATTATTTGACTTAAGCTTGAAAATAAACTCATTGTATGAAAGGCCATGTTGATGAGCAGCTGCATTTATTCTCATAACCCATAAAGACCTAAAGTTTCTTTTCTTAGTTTTTCTATCTCTATAGGCATAAACAAGAGCTTTTTCAACAGCATTCTTAGCTACCGTCCAAACATTCTTTCTTCTTCCGAAGTATCCTTTCGCTTGCTTTATAATTTTTTTTCTTCTTGCTCTAGAAGCAACAGAATTTACTGATCTTGGCATAACTACAAATTTATTTTAATCTTAATTGTCTTTTAATATTATTCTCATCACTTTCATGAACTAGACCAAAGTGAGTAAGCCTTAATTTTCTTTTTTTTGATTTTTTTGTCAAAATATGATTTTTAAAGGCATGTTTCCTTTTAATTTTTCCAGATCCGGTAACTTTAAACCTTTTCTTTGCACTGGATTTTGTTTTCATTTTTGGCATAGTTCCCTAATTTAATTCTTTTTTGGTATTATAAACATTATCATTCGTTTTCCTTCTAATTCTGGCATCTGTTCAACCTTTCCAATTTCTTCAAGATCTTGAGCTAATCTTAAAAGCAAAATCTGACCTTGTTCTTTAAATATAATTGATCTTCCTTTAAAAAAAACAAATGCTTTTAATTTCGCACCTTCTTTTAAAAATTTTTCTGCATGCTTTTTCTTAAACTGATAGTCATGCTCATCTGTTTGTGGTCCAAACCTTATTTCTTTTACAACAATTTTGCTTGTCTTTGATTTAAGTGCTTTATCCCTTTTCTTTTGTTCGTACAAGAATTTCTTGTATTCAAGAATTTTACATACAGGCGGAGACGCTTTCGGAGAAATTTCAACTAAATCTAATTCTAGATTTCTTGCCATTCTTAATGCATCACTTGTAGAATATATTCCAACATTTACATTATCACCAACTAACCTAACCTCATGAGCAGCTATCCTAGTATTGATTCTATGAGGGTCTTCTTTTATTTCTCTTCTGAATCTCTTATTCGGTTTTCTTCTTCTTATTGCTATAACAACTGTTTTTAATTAATATTAAATTTTGGTATACATTCAGAAATTTCTTTCTTAATTATATCCACAAATTCCTCAATCTTCATTTCACCTAGATTATCTCCATGATGTCTTCTTATTGAAACCGAGTTATTCTTAACTTCATTATCTCCTAAAACAATCATAAAAGGAATCTTCTTCATTTCAGATTCTCTAATTTTCTTCCCAACAGTCTCATTTCTATCATCTAAGTGCGCGCGAATTTCGTGATTTTCTAAGATATTTAAAACTTTTTGACCATAATTTTTAAAGTTCTCACTTACAATTAAAATTTCTACTTGAGTAGTTGTAAGCCATAAAGGAAAAACTCCTGCAGTATGCTCAAGTAAAATTGCAACAAATCTTTCCATACTTCCAAATGGTGCTCTATGAATCATAACTGGTCTTAAATCTTCATTATTGCTGCCTTTATATGTTAAATCAAATCTTTCAGGAAGGTTGTAATCAACCTGAATAGTCCCTAGCTGCCACTTTCTTCCAAGAGCATCTTTAACCATAAAGTCAAGTTTTGGTCCATAGAATGCTGCTTCACCTAATTCAACATTGTATTGAAGGCCTTTTTCTTTAGCAGAATTAAGAATTGCTTGCTCAGATATTTCCCAATTCTTATCGGATCCAATATATTTTTCTGGATTTTCAGGATCTCTAAGTGATACTTGTGCAGAATAATTATCAAATCCTAGCGATTTAAATACAAAAAGTACTAAATCAATGGTATTATTAAATTCTGAATCTAATTGTTCAGGTGTGCAAAAAATATGCGCATCATCAACAGTAAATCCTCTCACCCTGCTTAGACCATGTAATTCTCCACTCTGTTCATACCTGTAAACAGTACCAAACTCTGCAAGTCTTAAGGGAAGATCTCTGTAACTCTGTGGCTTAGCTTTATAAATCTCGCAATGGTGAGGACAATTCATTGGTCTTAAAATAAAAGTTTCAGAATCATTGGGGGTATATATTGGCTGAAAACTATCTGCTCCATACTTCTCATAGTGTCCTGAAGTTTCATATAATTCTTTTGCACCTATATGAGAGGACATAACTTTCTTGTAACCAGCTCTTTTTTGAGCATCTTCAAGAAAATCTTGCAACCTATCTCTTAACTCTGTTCCGTTTGGCAACCAAAGTGGTAATCCTTGTCCAACTCTGCTTGAAAATGTAAATAACTCAAGTTCTTTACCAATTTTTCTATGGTCTCTTTCTTTAGCTTTTTCTACTAATTCAAGATATTCTGAAAGTAACTTTTGCTTCGGGAATGAAATACCATAAATTCTTGTTAATTGATTATTCTTCTCATCACCTCTCCAATAAGCACCGGCAATATTAAGAAGTTTTACAGCTTTAACAATTCCTGTTGATGGAATATGGCCACCTTTACACAAATCACTAAAATCTGCATGATCACAAAATTTAATAGTTCCATCATCAAGAGCTTCAATTAACTCAATTTTATATTCATTTTTCTCTTTTTTATAAAATTCTAAAGCTTCTTTTTTTGTAATGTTTTTCATTTTAAATTTGAAATCATTTCGCGAAAACTCTAGAAATTTTGACTCAATCTTTCCAAAGTCTTTTTCTGAAACAGTTTCAACACCAAAATCAACATCATAGTAAAAACCATTTTCAATTGAGGGGCCAATTGTTAATTTAGATTTAGGATAGAAAAATTTTATTGTTTGAGCTAAAATATGAGCTGATGAATGCCAAAATGCTTGTTTTCCTTCATCATCTTCCCATGTAAACAGCTTAATATTGCCATCAGTGATTAATTCTGAGTCAAGTTCAAGAGTTTCATTATTAAAAGATGCTGAAATAACTTTTCTTGCTAAACCCTCACTGATACTTTTAGCTACATCAATTACTTTTACACCTTTGTCAAATATTTTTACGGATTTATCTGGAAAAATTATACTTATCATAGCTAAATCTATTCAAAAATAAATCAATTTAATTTATTCTTAGGCCCAAGAGTACCATTTAATATATTATTGATTCCTCTGTATCCACAAAAAATAGCTAATACAAGAAGGAATGCCCCAATAATAAGTACAAATAAAAAGAATGGGTGATCTTGATTGTTAAATGCTTGTGAAACAATGACTGGAGCTATAAAACATAAAGATATCCCCACAAAAACTTGAATAAAACCTTTCCTTAAGTATTTATTCATTTGAAAAATTATCAATGGCAGAGCGGATACTTTTATACTTCAAAATTAGTTCATCAGCTTTTTCATCATTTACTCCTAATTCCTCCATAATTATTCTTCTTGCTCTTTTATTAAGCTTAGCATTACTCATCTGCATATCAATCATTTTATTTCCTCTAACATGCCCATCAAGAATCATTGAGATTGTTGAGATCATATTTAAGATAAGTTTTTGAGCGGTTCCAGCTTTTAATCTTGAGCTACCAGTTAAGAATTCTGGACCAACGATAACTTCAATTTTAAAATCAGCATATATTGATAGCGGAGAGTTCACGTTACATACAATACATCCAGTAGATATATTATTATCTTGACACGCTTTTAGACCTCCAACAACATAGGGGGTAGTTCCTGAGGCAGCAATTCCAATTACAAAATCACCTTCAGTAATGTTATGCTCAGAAAGATCTTCCCAAGCTTGATTCAAATCATCTTCAGCAATTTCTATTGAACTATACAATGCAGGTATGCCTCCAGCTACTAAACCAACAACTTTTTCTGGAGGTGTACCAAATGTTGGAGGGCACTCTGATGCATCTAAAACACCAAGTCTTCCGCTAGTACCGGCTCCTATGTAAAAAAGCCTCCCACCTTCTTTAATCTTGGGTGCAATATTTTCAATTAGATTTGTGACATCAGGTAGAACTTTATTTACGGCTTTTAAAGCATTATTATCTTCTTCATGCATCGCTTTAACTAGTTCATTGACAGATTTTTTTTCTAAATCTTTATAATTTGACTCTTGTTCTGTTACCTTGTAAAAACTCATTATTCTTTTGAATTTAACTTTATCTCTAAGTTTTTCTTAAGTTCACTTAGAAATTCTTGTGTAGTGAGAAAATTTGAATCAACTAAATCCTCTCTAAAGACAAGTAAAGCCAAATCTTTAGTCATTTTACCATCTTCTACTGTCTCAATACAAACTTCTTCTAAAATTTTACAGAATTTAATTAGCTCTTTATTATCATCAAGTTTACCTCTGTGCATTAACC
>CABZAD010000012.1 GCA_902523665.1 uncultured Bacteroidota bacterium
GTGGGTTAACAACAGACTCGGGCGCAGTAAACTTTCTAGCGGTAGGCTATGATGGGACAATATTAACATCTGAAAATGGTGAGACCTGGACATCAAGATCAAATTCTAATGTCACTGGGAATTTATTTGGTGCAACATACGGAAATGGTGTTTTTGTAATAACAGGAAATGATGGAACCTATACTTCATCAGACGGTATCTCGTGGACTAGAACAGGAGTGGGATCTAGAAAAGTACTTTATGCAAACGGAAAATTTGTTGGGGGTCCAGGATATTCAACCGATGGGACAAATTGGTCAAGTGGTTGCAATGGCTGGGGTATTGCTTATGGGGATGGAAAATATGTTTATGTCCCATATTCCTATACCGATCACACATATTCAACAGATGGAGTTAATTGTCAATCCTCAAATAAGATTCCTAATATTGATGAATTTGGCTCGAATTCTGGATATTTATGGGATTTAGCTTACGGAAACGGAATGTTTGTTGCAGCAGCTGGAAATGGAAATAGTTTTTATGTAACATCTCCAGATGGAATAAATTGGACTCCAAGAACTTTTTCTAGATCAGGGCATCGTATGAATACAATTTCTTTTGTAAACAATAAATTTGTTGGTGTTGGAGGAGATGGATCAATCAGTGTTTCGACTGATGGAATAAATTGGACTGAAAGCCAAGTTAATTCTGATCCAAACAAAAATGGTACTCTTCAGTCTGTTACTTATGGAAATGGAAAATATGTTATCGGTGGTTCCATAAGAGTAAGTTCAAGTGAGTTCTATGACGGGGTTTATATATCATCGGATCTTGAAAATTGGACATCATATAATTTAGGAGCTTCTGGTGAATTAGGACTATATTACATGATTTATAAAAACTAAACCCCTGTCAGTTCGTCCTCTAAATTTATGGTCAACAAGAGGTCTTGTTTTTGATGATAATGGAAACTTATATGTTGGAGATATGGGTAGAATTCATAAAGTAGCGCCTGATGGAACTGTTAGTGTTTTAATAGATACAAGACAATAAATTTGATTTCAAACAATTTATGAAAGATTCTTAACTTTGATATGTGAAGAAGTTACCCATAATTTTTTTGATTATTATTGGTTGTACTACTGATGGTCAGGAAGATTTTATAACAATAAATGATCCAACAATTGGTGTTCCAGATACACTGCGTTTTGATTTAAGTGTAACAGCTGGATCTGGAGGAACTGTGTCCCCTACTTCTGGTACTTTTAATTCTGGAACTCAAGTTTCAATAACTGCAACTGCTAATCCTGGATATATTTTTAATAACTGGTCTAATGGATCTACGGATAATCCAATTTCAGTTACTTTAAACTCTAATGTTTCTTTAAGTGCATCATTTGTAGTAGCACCTTCATATACAATAAGCTTGTTTGCATCAGAGGGAGGAACCGTCTCAGGAGCTGGAACTTATCAACAGGGTGAATCAATTTCCATTGTAGCAACGCCTTCATCTGGATATAAATTTACAAGCTGGTCTGATGGTTCCGGGGACGAAAATAGAACTATTCCAGTTATTCAAGATCTAACTTTAACTGCAAATTTTGCTTTATTATCACTTGAAGAATCTTTAAGTGATCCTTCATTACAGACCTCTACTGACATAGACGTCTTATTAGAAGCTGCTTATCTAGCCCTTGATGGACGAGGCACACCAACTCTTGGCGAATCAGTCGCAGATTGGACTCATCCTGGAGACAATTGGTGGCTTGATGTTATCTCAGATGATGCTCATAAAGGATCAACTGATGGTGACCAGGCTAATCTACTTGCAATCGAACTTTTTTCATGGGATAGCACTAACCCATATTTTAAAGGAAAATGGCTAGCTATTATGAATGGAATAAATAGAGCGAATGCAGTGATAAACCTAATAAATAATATCAGTGACTCGGATATGTATGTATTAGAGCATGCTCAAGCAAGGTTCTTAAGAGGTCATTACAATTTTGAATTACAGAGAATGTGGGTTAACGTACCCTATATTTCTGAAGAAAATTATGCATCAGAAGAACTATACCAACCCAATAATGGTAGTATATGGAACCAAATTGAAGCTGATTTTTCCTATGCTGCAAATAACTTACCAAGCTTAAGAGGAGGTGCATATGATGTACCTGGCAGACCTGTCTCAACTACTGCAAAGGCATACTTAGGTAAAACATTTCTTTATCAGAATAAATGGAGCTCTGCCTTAAATCAATTTGAACAGGTAATAAATTCAGGATTATATTCATTACAATCTGATTATTTTGCAAATTTTAGATCCGACGGCGAAAATGGTCCAGAAATGATTTTTTCTATTCAATTTACAACTGATAATCAAATGTCAGAGAGAGGTAGAATTGGCAGTATTTTAAATTATCCTATTGGACCAATGACTGGAGGATTATGTTGTGGATTTTACCAGCCAACCCAAAATTTAGCGAATGCATTTCAGACGGATGCTAACGGTCTTCCATTATCTAACTGGGAAACACTTGATATTACAAATGACTATGGTATAAATGAAACAGAACTATTTTCAATACACACCGGTCCGCTAGATCCAAGAATTGACTTTACAATAGCCAGAAGAGGTATTGATTTTAACGGTTTTGGAATTTTTACTGGTAAAGATAACATTAGAGCAGAATTTACTGATATATCAGGTCCATATGCTGCAAAAAAACATATGTATACAGTAGGTGATGATATAAACAGAGGTTCTGGTGGTTGGGGTGAGCAAAGATCTGGAATTAACTATCACATCATTAGATATGCTGATGTTTTATTAATGGCTGCTGAGGCTGCTGTTGAATCAGGTGCACTTGAAACAGGAAGAAGCTATGTTAACCAAGTTAGAGAAAGGGCTAAGAATAGCCCGCGTGCTGACTCTCAGCCTAACTATGTTATAGATACTTATAACTCTGCTTGGACTAATCAAGGTGCTGCAAGAACATCAGTTAGACATGAGAGAAGAGTTGAATTAGCGATGGAAGGTCACCGTCTTTTTGATTTAAGAAGATGGGGAACTATGGTTGAAACATTAAATCAATATATCTACCATGAGGGAAGAACTATTCCTAATTTTGCAGCAAAAGCTAATCCTGTGCAAGCTAAGCACAATTTATTACCAATACCATTAGAAGTTATTCTTCAATCTGAAGGTATCTTGAACCAAAATCCAGGACATTAAAATTTAGAAATTGTTTCAAATAAAACACTTTATAACCAAGAATCTGATTAAATTAATTTCAGTTATTTTTTTTATCTCATGTTCAAGTGATGACCCTGAAGATTTTGTTGAAGTGAGAGATCCTACTCCAATTGCAAATCAGACAACGATAGTATCCAATTATACACTTTCGGTAACTGTTAGCAATGGAGGAAATGTATCTCCCACATCAGGAAGCTATGAATCAGGTACAGAAATCACTTTAACTGCAACACCCAATATTGGATTTATTTTTGTTGGATGGAGTGGAACTCATAGTGGGTTAAATCCATCTCTTACTTTTACAATAAGTGATGACACTTCTATAAATGCAATATTTGAACCTCTTGTCTATCTTGATAACAATGGGATTACAATTGAGGCCAAACTTGAAGCTTCAATTGGTTTAATAGAATTTAATGGCAATACTTATGAAATAGTGAGTGAAAACAAACTTCGTGAAATGATCATTAATGGAGAAGATTTATCAAGAGTAATTACCTCTAAAGTTACCAACATGGATAATCTTTTTTACTGTGACTTATATGAATATAGTGATTGTCCTGAAAATCGTGCGTATGTTGTTAATGGAGAAATTTCTCACTGGGATGTGTCTAATGTTGTCTACATGAGGAAAATCTTTATGAATTCAACAAATATTCCATCTATTGAAGATTGGGATGTATCTAATCTTTTATATGCAGATAATATGTTTAATGGTACTGATTTAAATCAAGATTTATCCTCTTGGAACACTAGCAACTTAATTTCTGCCATGAGAATGTTTGCAGCCTCAAGTTTTAATAACAATTCAATTGCAAACTGGGATGTCTCAAATGTTATAAATATGCGAATGATGTTTGGTAATAATGGTGAGTCTTCACCATTTAATCAAGATATATCTAGTTGGGATGTCTCAAGTGTAACAGATATGTATGGGATGTTTAGTCAATCTGATTTTGACCAGGATTTATCTGCCTGGGATGTCTCAAATGTAACAGATATGGCCTTTATGTTTTGGGAGACACCATTTAATCAGGATATCTCAGCCTGGGATGTCTCAAGTGTAACAGATATGTATGCAATGTTTGGTTTTACGATATTTAATCAGGATATCTCAGTCTGGGACGTATCCAATGTTACAAAAATGGAGATGATGTTTTATGGATCAGAATTCAATCAGGATATATCCTCTTGGAATGTTTCCAATGTTACAAACATGAAATGGATGTTTAGAAATGGATGTTGTAAAGATGAGGAAATATATGGGCCAGGAGTTCAATTTGTAACTAAATTCAATCAGAATTTATCTTCTTGGGATGTAAGTAATGTTACAATTTGTTCGCAGTTTTATTCTACTTCGAATTCAACTTGGACATTGCCTAAACCAAATTTTACTAAGTGCTTACTTTAAAGTAACAAATAATTTTTATGTCTTAACCTTACTGCCCTGGGTTACAATTAATAAAATTTGGCTTTGGAAGTACCCAAGCATTAGCATTTTTCCAAAATTCAACACAGTTTTCAACATGTGATACATTCCAGGATGATAAATCTTGGTTAAAATTAAAGGCTCCATTAAACATAGAATTCATACAACTGGACCTAGATATATTCCAAGTTGATATATCCTGATTAAAAGCCGAATTCATAAACATTGCTGTAAAACAAACTGGATAGTTACCTAGATCATTTGTTACCTCACCATTTATAAGATTTCCACTTTTTTCTACATCCCAAGCTGAGATATCTCCATTGAATGAAGAGTTAAAAAACATTGCACCAAAATGATAGACATTACCTACGTCCCAGGCTGAGATATCCTGATTAAAAGATGTATCCATAAACATTGAATGCATAAAATCAACATTTGAAACATCCCATCGAGATATATTCCCATTAATAGGTTTTCCTTTAAAAAGCTCACCCATGTTAAATACTTTAGACGTAATAACCCTTGATAAGTCTTCACCATTATTAACCATCTCTCTTAACATTTCTTCATCAACGATAATGTATTGCTCTCCATTGACAAGAACCTCATTACCAGACTCAGTTGATTCTTTAGCTTTTATTGTTATTCCATTTTCATCAATGTATACAGAAGTTGAGGTTGGTGGTTGATCATCACTAGCAACAACATCAGCAACAGTAATATCTTCAGATTTATTACATCCTAAAAAAAGAAAGGTTAAAAAAATTACTTTTTTCATAACGTAGTAAAAATAAAAAAATCCATTATCAATTTAATGACAATGGATTCTTTATAGATTAAGATTATTAATTAATTATTTCCTAAAATTATAGGTAAACCACCATCCCCTGATCCAATAACAATAACTTTTGAATTTGGAGACTCAGAAAGTTTTAATGATGCTTCTATTCCTTTCTCTTGAAGTATTCTATCTGTTAAGGATGCACTCAATATTCTGTTTGCTGTTGCCTTACCCTCAGCATCAATTCTTTGTCTTTCAGCTTCTTGTTCCGCTTTGACAAGTCTAAACTCATATTCTAAAGCCTCTTGTTCCTGTACAAGTTTCCTTTCAATACCTTCTTTAATTGCAGTTGGTAAAGTTACGTCTCTAACGAGAACTGAGTTTAATTGAATATACTGTCCTAAAACATCATCTCTTGTCTCGATAAATATCTCATTTTGAATAGCATCTCTTTTTGTAGAATATAATTGCTCTGGAGTATATCTTCCTACAACACTTCTAGCTACAGCTCTGATATTTGGCAAAAGAACTGAGTTAAGATAATTTTCACCCTTTGTCTGATGAAGTAATCCTAAGTCATTGTAAACTGGTTGATATAGTACAGACACATCAAGACTAATTTCAAGACCATTAGAAGATAGTACTTGCATGCTCTCAAGAACCTCTTGTTGTTTTACATTATATATAACAATTCTATTCCAAGGTGCAATAATCTTGAACCCCTCACCTTTTGGAGGGCTATCAGTTACAACACCACCTCCTAGTGTTCTAAATAATACTCCAGCCTCACCTGATCCTATATTGACGGATGATCTGGATATAAATACAATTAATAATAGTGATATTAAAATAATAGGTAAACCTATGTTGGGCAAATTTTTCATTTAAATTTATTTTTAAGTTAACATTCCTCCATCTACATGAAGAGTTTGTCCAGTTATATAGCTGGATAAATCTGACGCTAAAAATACACATGCATTTCCAACATCACTTGGATTACCACCTCTTTTTAGTGGAATACTTTCTTTCCAAGAATTAATAACATCCTCTGATAGAGAGTCTGTCATATCAGTCTCAATAAATCCAGGAGCAATTACATTACTTCTAATATTTCTAGAACCTAATTCTAGTGCAATGGATTTAGAAAAACCTATAATACCTGCCTTTGAGGCAGAATAATTTGATTGTCCTGCGTTTCCCTTAACGCCTACTACAGAACTTATATTAATGATTGAACCATTTCTTTGTTTAAGGAATGTTTTAATTAATGCCTTAGTAAGATTAAAAACAGAGGATAAATTTGTATTGATTACGGAATCAAAGTCAGATTTTTCCATTCTCATTAATAAATTATCTTTTTTGATTCCCGCATTATTAACTAGAATATCTATTTTTCCAAAATCATTTAATACATTCTCAACCAGTTTAGTCGCGTCATCAAAATTTGAAGCATCACTTTTATATGCTTTTGCTTTTATTGCAGAACCATTAAGTTCTTTTGCTAAACTTTCAGCAGATTCTTTTGAATTATTATATGTAAACGCAACATTACATCCATTTTGGACAAAAGTCTCACATATTGATCTACCTATACCTCTACTTCCACCTGTTATAATCGCTACTTTTGATTCAAGTAATTTCATTTTTTAAGTATTTCATTTACAGTTTTACCTATGTCTGCTGGAGAGTCAACTACATTCACACCTGATTCTCTCATTATTCTCTTCTTTGCAGATGCTGTATCATCTTTTCCACCAATTATTGCTCCAGCATGTCCCATTTTTCTCCCTTTTGGTGCAGTTTCCCCTGCAATAAAACCAACTACAGGCTTTTTATTTCCATTAATTTTTATCCATTTAGCAGCATCAATTTCTAATTGACCACCAATCTCTCCGATAAGAACTATTAGATCAGTATCGTCATCTTCCATAAATAGCTGAACTGAGTCTAATAGTGTTGTTCCAATTATTGGATCTCCCCCTACTCCAATTGCAGTTGAAATTCCATATCCAGATTTAACAACTTGATCAGCAGCTTCATATGTTAATGTGCCAGATTTTGATACTATACCTACATTCCCTTTTTTAAATACAAAACCAGGCATAATACCTATTTTTGCTTCATCTGGAGTAATAATTCCTGGACAATTAGGACCAATTAGTCTAATATTTCTTCCTTTAATATAAGACACAACTGTTGTCATATCATTAATTGGAATTCCTTCAGTTATGGTAACTATTGTTTTTATTCCTGACTCAGCGGCTTCCATTATAGCATCTGCTGCAAACATTGGAGGTACAAAAATTATTGAGGTGTTAATATTTTCATTTATTACAGCATCAGCAACACTATTGTAAACAGGTCTATCAAGGTGTTTTGTACCACCTTTTCCTGGAGTCACACCACAAATTACATCTGTCCCATATTCAATCATTTGCTCAGAGTGAAAAGTACCCTCACTCCCAGTAAATCCTTGAACTAAAACTTTTGAGTTTTTATTAACTATAATACTCATCTAGTCTAATTTTTGACAAATTTATTTTATTCTTTCGATATACTGGCCTTTTTCAGTATCAATTTTTACTTTGTCACCTTCATTAATAAATAAGGGAACATTGATAGTGGCACCAGTCTCTAAAGTTGCAGGTTTAGTGGCATTTGTAGCAGTATTACCTTTTATGCCAGGTTCAGTGTGAGTTACTTCTAAAACAACATTTAATGGCATATCTACAGATAGTGGACTGTTGTCTTCAGTATTAATAATAATAGTTACATTTTCACCCTCTTTTAAAAGATCGGGGTAATCAATTTTATTCTTGACAATTGTTATTTGATTATAATCATCATTATTCATAAAATGAAAATAGTCTGAGTCATTATAAAGATATTGATATTGACTTGTAACAACTTTCACTTCTTCAATCTTATGTCCTGATGGAAATGTATTATCTATAACCTTTCCATTAGTTACACTTTTTAATTTAGTTCTAACAAAAGCAGGTCCTTTCCCAGGTTTAACGTGAAGAAATTCAATTATTTTATAGATATCATGATTATACTTTATACAAAGTCCTTTTCTTATATCACTCGTGCTAGCCATAATTTAATTTTTTTGAAAGTAACCTTTCATTATTCCTCGTTGAGAGTTTTCTATGAACTGTATAATTTCATCTCTTTCAGGTGTTGCGTTTAGTTCAGCTTGGATTATCTCCACTGCTTGAGTATTATTATATTTTTTTTGATAAAGTATCCTATATATGTTTTGAATTTCATGTAATTTTTTGTTCTCAAACCCCCTTCTTCTTAATCCCACTGAGTTAATTCCAACATATGACAACGGTTCTCTTGCAGCTTTAACATATGGAGGTACATCCTTTCTAACCAAAGATCCACCTGCAACAAAAGAGTGTGATCCAATTCTACAAAATTGATGAACTGCTACAAATCCCGATAATATTACATAATCTCCAACAGTAATATGGCCAGCAAGAGTACTATTATTTGAAAATATGCAGTTATCACCAACAAAACAATCATGAGCTACATGTGAATAGGCCATAATTAAACAATTTGATCCAATTTTTGTAGTACCTCTATCTTTTGTTCCTCTATTGACTGTGACACACTCTCGAATTGTAGTATTATTGCCAATTTCACATAACGAGTCCTCACCCTCAAATTTTAAATCCTGTGGGTTCGCAGAAATTACTGCTCCAGGATATATAAAACAATTCTTTCCAATTCTAGCACCTTCCATAATCGTAACATTAGACCCAACCCAAGTTCCTTCGCCGATTTCAACATTGTTGTTTATAGTTGAAAATGGTTCTACGACAACGTTTTTAGCAATTTTTGCTCCAGGGTGTACGTATGCTAATGGTTGATTCATATTTAATCTTTTTTTATAATTTTTGCCATAAATTCACCTTCACTCTTTATCTCATCTCCAACAAAAGTATGACCATACATATGAATAATTCCTCTTCTTATTGGAGAAATTAACTCTAATTTACAAATAAGTGTATCACCAGGGACTACAGGGTTTTTAAATTTACATTTATCCATCTTCATGAAGAAAGTAAGATAGTTTTCAGGGTCTGGTACAGTATTTAATACAAGTACACCCCCTGCTTGAGCCATAAATTCTACTTGAAGTACACCCGGCATGACAGGTGCTCCAGGAAAATGACCATCTACCCAAGACTCAGTTTTCTCTACTCTTCTAAGACCAATTACATGAGAGTCAGATAACTCTAGAACTTCATCAATAAGAAGAAATGGAGGTCTATGAGGAATAATATCCATTATTTGACTTGAGCCCATTAATGGCTTTTTATCAAAGTTAAGTTTTGGTAAAATATTTTTTCTATCTGATTTTATCATTTTAGAAACTTTTTGTGCAAATTTAGCATTAATTGAGTGTCCTGGTTTTTCAGCAATAACTTTTCCTCTTATTCTCATTCCAATCAAAGCTAAATCTCCAATAATATCAAGAAGTTTATGCCTAGCAGCTTCATTTGGATAATGAAGACTAAGATTATCAAGTATTCCGTTTTCTTTAACTGATATAGAATCTTTGTTAAACGCCTTCTTAAGTCTATCCATATTACTATTAGCAAGCGGTTTGTCAACATAAACAATAGCGTTATTAAGATCTCCACCTTTAATTAAACCATTTTCAAGCAATGTTTCAAGTTCATGAAGGAAACTAAATGTTCTTGCTGATGAAATTTCGTTTTTAAAATCAGAAATATCCTTTAAAATTGCTGTCTGTGTGCCCAATACTTTTGTATCGTAATCAACTTTTGTATTTACAGAATAACTCTCGTTAGGAATGATAGATATTTTACTTCCACTTTCTTCACATACGTATGAAATTATTTCATTAGGAAAAAATTCTTCTCTTAAAGCATTCTGTTCAACTATTTTAGCATTCTCTATTGCTTCAATAAAAAACTTTGAAGATCCGTCCATTATTGGGACTTCAGCTCTATTAAGGCAGATATAACAATTATCAATACCTAAACCAGTTAAAGCAGCTAAAACATGTTCTGAAGTGTGAATTCTGAGAGAACCATTGTCAAGATTTGTTCCTCTATCTGTGTTTGATATATGCCTGATGTGAGCTTCAATTAAATTATCTCCATCAATATCTTCTCTGATAAAAACGAGTCCAGTATTTGATGGGGCTGGTTTGAATGTAAGCTTAACATTCTCTCCTGTGTGAAGACCTACCCCTCTGAGTGAAGATTCTCTAGAAATTGTTTTTTGTGGAACAGTTCTTCTAATCATTAATCCTTCTTATCAATTTTTTTAACTATTTCAGATAAATTTTTGAAATGAATGTATGACTTATTGTAATTCATATAAGAAATAGCAGGTGTTCCCGTAACTCTTGAGTCACTTTTAATATTAGAGGTAACTCCAGCCTGAGCTTGTATCTTGACATTATCTCCAATTTTAAGATGTCCAATAATTCCTACTTGTCCTCCAATCATACAGTTTTTTCCAATTTTTGTAGAGCCCGCTATTCCTGATTGAGCAGCTATTGCTGTATTTTCTCCAATTTCAACATTATGTGCAATTTGAATTTGGTTATCAAGTTTAACACCCTTATGGATGATAGTAGATCCTAAAGTTGCTCTATCAATAGTTGAGTTTGAACCAATTTCAACATTATCTCCTATTATAACATTACCTGTTTGAGGAATCTTTTTATAACTCCCATCATCATTTGGTGCAAAACCAAAACCATCAGATCCAATTGAGCAAGAACTGTGTATAATACAATTTTTTCCAATTTTTGTATCATCTAAAATTTTAACTCCTGGAAATACTTTTGTTCCACTACCTATCTCAACATTATTACCAATAAAAACCTGATTTTCAATTATACAATTATCTGAAATTTTAGATTTTTTACCTATTGTCGTAAATGAGCCAACAAATGATGAGTCAGAAATTATAGCAGATTTATCAATCACTGAAAATTCACTAACCCCTTTTTTATTGAAATTTTCTTTATTAAATAGTTCTAGAATGGTTGTAAATGAAGAGTATGGATCTTTAACCTTTATGAGTGTTGTGTTAATTTGTTCAGTAGGTTCAAAGTCTTCTGCAACAATAGCAGCAGAAGCATTTGTAGAATATATAAACTCAGTATATTTTGGATTTGCTAGAAATGTAAGTGAACCTTTTGTGCCTTCTTCAATTTTGGATATGTTAAAAATATCAACATCTCGGTCACCCACAATAGTTCCATTTATTTGATCAGCAATTTGTCCAGCTGTAAAATTCATATCTGCAAAATTAAAAAATTAAGTTAAATGCTTAAATTAGTTAGATTAATATGGAGATAAAGTTTAAACTAAATCAATTAAAAAAAGTATCTGTGGAACTGAAAATGCATATTAACAAAAATGTTGTTTTAATATCAGGTGAAATGGGAGTTGGAAAAACAACTTTAATTAAGGAGTTATTATCGCTATATGGTGTAACTGATAATATTTCTAGTCCAACTTTTTCGATTATAAATGAATATTTGATTGATAATGATGAGATAATATATCATATGGATCTATACAGGATAAAAGATATTGCTGAGTTAGAAAATATTGGTTTTTTTGAATATGTAAAATCTAGAAGAACTTGTTTAATTGAATGGGGAGAAATGATAGAAGAATTGATTGATTCTGAATATAATAAGTTTACATTAATTAAAAAAAATAATTTAAGAGTACTAAAAAAGAATAGATGAGTTTTCTAAAGAGACTATATTATTTTTCAACAGGTTTAGTTATTGGGTTAGTTTTTCTATTTTTTATACTGAATGGAAAGAGGACTTCATGTAATTATGGCCCAAGTGCGAGGGTAATAGATAACATAATTTCTAAAGAATTAGTTCTAAAACACGAAGGTGATTCAATTGCATTTGATAAACTTTATAGTTTGATTTCTAAAGGTAGGGTTAGATTTAATAAAAGTGAAATAAGAAATGAGCCATGTGCAATTTACTATGTTGAGTCAGGCGATTTAACTCTATTGATTGAGAATTGTGAAGATCAAGCAATAGTTAAATTTAAATAACACTTCTTCTTTTTAACTCAGTTCTTATTAAATCAAGTTCTCTGGATGTTTGTCCCTTTACTGACGTGTTTTCTTGAGCCCTTCTAATCAAATACGGAATCACTTTTTTAATCGGACCATAAGGTAAGTATTTTATCACATTAAAACCCTCACTGGCTAAATTGAAAGTAATATTATCACTCATTCCATATAACTGACCAAACCAGATTTTTGGATCATCCCTATTGATGTTTTTAGTCTCCATAATTTTAATTATTTTATGTATGCTCTCTTCATTATGAGTTCCAGAGAAAAGTGAAATCTTATCTAAGTTCGATAATATATAGCTGACACCATTATTAAAATTTTGATCAGTTAATTCTTTTGACGTACATATTGGTGATAAATAATTGTTTTTTTTTGCACGTTTATTCTCCTTTTCAATATATGCTCCTCTAACCAATTTAATACCTAAGAAAAAATTATTTTTTAATGCTTTGTTATGTAGAGTTTTGATGTAGTTTAGTCTATCATGTCTATACATCTGGGATGTATGGAAGATAATCGCTTTTTCCTTGTTGTATTTCATCATCATGCTTAATACTATTTCATCAATAGCGTTCTGAATCCAGGACTCTTCTGCATCCACCAGTACTCTTACATTCTTTTTATGTGCTAGAGAACATATATTATCAAATCTGTCTAATGACTTCTCAAAAAGCATTTTTTCTTTTTTATCTAAAGATTTATTGGAAGAAACTTTTTTTAAAATTTGAGTATTTGCTATAGCTGTTGGCTTAAAAACTGTAAAGTCAAGTATTGGTTTTTCTGAAACAAATTCTATTGAGGATAGTACCTCTTTTAATGATAGATCATAAGAATCCTCATTTTCAAGTCCCTCTACAGAATAGTGCAGATAACTTTTAACATTTTTTTTATTGAGTTTTTTTACAGTATCAAAGGATTCATCTAATGTTTCACCAGAACAAAACTGTTCGAAAACTGTACCCTTCACAATGAATAATATTGGAAGTCTTAACTTTAATGCAACTTCAAGGGCAGTCTTGCCAAGATTTGTAAGTGTTTTATTTGAAATAATTTTAAATAAAAAATATGCTTTTCTTAACTCAAAGTCTGACTTAAGTGTAAAACCATTTTTAGTATTGTCTAAAAGCATAAAATAAATACCTAATTTTGCAGTAAATCTAATCAAAATTAATAAATGGAAATTGATCCATATTTATCTATAGCTGAAAAAATTAATTCAGATAAATTTTCATCAATATTTGTATTAGTAGATGAAAATACAGAAAAGTTTTGCCTAGAACTTTTCATTAAAAAAAGTGGCATTAAATCATTTAATAAAATAATTATCTCTTCAGGAGAAGAGAATAAAAATATTGATACATGTATATCAATATGGGGTCAACTAAATTCTTTTAAAGCTGACAGAAAATCGCTCCTAATTAACCTTGGTGGAGGTGTTTTGACTGATATTGGTGGTTTTGCAGCATCAACTTATTTAAGGGGAATCGAATTTATTAATATTCCAACAACATTATTGGGAATGGTTGATGCGGCGCATGGAGGAAAGACAGGTATTGATTTTAAACAATTAAAGAATCAGATAGGTGTTTTTAATGAGCCGCTAGAAGTGATATTAGATGATGAATATTTAAAAACTTTATCAAAAGAAGAGTTTATTAATGGTTATGCGGAAGTTGTTAAACATAGTCTATTAACTGATAAACCTGACTTAACTTTTAATAGCCTAATAAAACTAAATTTATTTAAAGATTCAGCTTATATAATTAATAGTTACTCATTAGTAAAGAATGAAATTGTAAAATCTGACAAATATGAGTCGAGTATAAGAAAGATTCTTAATCTAGGTCACACTATTGGACATGCTGTAGAGTCTTATTCTCATATTTCTGATAAAGTAGTTAATTTGAAACATGGTCAGGCTATCGTCATAGGTATAATAACTGAACTTTACATCTCAAACAAAAAATTTAATTTCCCTTTAAATGACGTTGTAATTGTTAAAGAGCATCTAAAAAATTATTTCAGTTTAATTCAATTTGAGGAAGATGACATAATGAGTATATATGATCTTATGGTCTACGACAAGAAAAATGAGGGGAGTAAAATTAACTTTGTATTATTAAAAGAAATTGGAAAGCCAGTGATTGATCAAATTGTAAATAAAGACCTCTTCATAGAATCTTTTGTTTTTTACAATAAATAAGTCATAGTTCTTGAAATATATTTTTCATAAGTCTCTTTTTATCATTTATACTTTCTTCCAAAGATATCATCGTTTCAGTTCTTAATACACCCCCTACATCATCAATAGAAAAAATTATTTCTCTAGCATGTTCAGTACTTTTAGCTCTGATTTTACAAAATATATTATATTTTCCAGTTGTTATATGAGCAACTGTTATATATGGTTTCTTTTTAAGCTCTTCAATGATTTCATATGTTCTTCTTGATCTATCTATTAGTACCCCAACATAGGCAATAAAGTTATATCCTAGCATTTTATAGTCAAGTGTTAAGGATGAACCCTTAATTATCCCTAGATCTTCCATTTTTTTTACTCTTACATGAACTGTACCAGGAGAAATGAGTAATCTTTTAGCTATATCAGTAAAGGGAGTTCTGGTGTTATCTATTAAAATATCAAGGATTTTTCTGTCTACGTCGTCTAATTTTTGCATTTTATTTGGTGTTTTTGTTAAATTATTAAATTTTTTTCAATTTTTTATAGTTTTTATTGAATTTCATTCAGCAATTTATTTTTAAAATCATGTTTCGTTATCATTTCTATTGTATAATTCACAAATGTTTCTTATGTTTACAATTGTAAACTCATAATTATATAACTACTGTAAATCAGTACGTTATAATATATAATAAAAGTATAGGATGAATAAAGAAACAGTGTTAAATAGAATTAAAAAGACTATAGAGGATAGCAATTTAACTAACTCTGAGTTTGCTGAAAAAATAGGAGTTCCCAAATCATCAATATCTCACCTACTCTCTGAGAGAAATAAACCAAGTTTAGATTTAATAACTAAGATTTCTGAAAATTTTGAGGAAATTACCTTGGATTACTTAATATTTGGGGTATCTGAAGTAAAAAAAGACAAAATAAAGCCCTTTAATGATCTTTTTTCATATCAAGATATAGATAATACCAAAGATTCTGTTAAAGAATCTAATAATAGAGTTAAATCGATAATTATTATCTACGAAAACAATAAATTTGAACAAATTGATAGATTATAGTGAAAAAAATATTAATTATTGCAGTTCTATTTACTTCATGTTACAATGTAGAAAGAAATTGTTTTGATTTCAAAACAGGAGAATTTGAATTTTCATCTATCATTAATGACTCTTTAGTAACATCTCAATTTACCAGAACAGATAAATTTGAAATAGAATTATTTAATGGAATTGAAGATTCCTCATCAATTAAATGGGTAAACGAGTGTGAGTTTCTATTAACAAAATTAAATCCACGCACAAATCAGGAAAAGCGCCCTATAAGAATTAAAATTTTAAGAACTTATGGTAAATCATATGATTTCGAGTATTCACAAGTAAATAATCCACAGAGTATGAACAGAGGGACTGTAAAAAAAACATCTAACTTAAAATTTTAATTAAAATTCCAATTTAGTTTGCGCTTCATCATTGTCGTTAGATACATGCTGCTCATCTTGAACCTCAATATCATCAATTTCTTTATCTTTTTTTGAAATAGATCCTCTAGATTTATAAGAGACCTTTCTAATTGAATCTTTAGTTACTATATTTCCTTTTGAATCTCTACCCTTAATAATTAAATCACCAAAATCTTGTTCAAACTTATCTTTTCTTAATGAAGCTTTTTTTCTTAAGTAAACAGTTACAACATCAGCTTCATCAACATTATTAACACTAAAGTAAAGAACCTTGGATAAATCTTTCCCCTGAGTTAGGTCATACTCTTTATCCCTAATAGCTCCAGAAACTTTAAATCTTTTCATAAAAGAGGTTCCATTTTTACCATCTCTGTAGATTAGATTATAAATTTTGTTTTTAGTATCTGAATTAAATAATGAAATATGTTTAATATTTTTTCCAACAAAAACCTTAGAGTCAACCTTAACTACTTTCATGATACCATCCTCAGTAAAAATAATTATATCATCAAGGTCAGAACAATCGCAAACTAGCTCATCTTTTCTCATTGAAGTTCCAACGAATCCCTCTTCTCTATTTGCAAAAAGTTTTTGATTCTTAATTGATATTTTCTTTTTATCTAGATCATCAAATTCCTCAATAAGAGTCTTTCTCTTTTTATCTTTGCCATAATGTTTTTTTAAATGAGTGAAATATTGAATTGTATACTCAACAAGGTGCTTGAGATTATTTTTCACTTCTTCTATGTTAGCTTCTATATTAGCTAATTTTTCTTTAACCTTATTAAGGTCAAACTTTGATATCTTCCTAATTGGAATTTCAGTTAGTTTTTTGATGTCATCTACTGTTATATCTCTCTTAAGTTTGTTTTTAAATGGCTCAAGTCCATTCTCAATTGTTGAAATAACATCATCCCATGTAGTCTTTTCCTCAATATCTCTATATATCCTGTTTTCAATAAATATTCTTTCAAGTGAAATAGTGTGCCACTGATTTTCAAGTTCAGTAAGTTGAATTTCCAACTCTTTTTTTAAAAGATCTTTTGTATTATCACTAGAAATCTTAAGTATTTCTCTAACTCCTAGAAAATGAGGTTTATTATCTGAAATAATACAACATAATGGTGATATAGAAACCTCACATTGTGTGAATGCATATAGTGAATCTATACTTTTTTGAATTGATGATCCAGAAGGTAGATAGACAAGAACCTCTACTTCAGAGGAAGTATTATCTTCAATTTTTTTAATTTTTAATTTTCCTTTCTCAGAGGCTTTAATAATAGATTCAATTAAGGAGGCAGTTGTTGTTCCATAGGGTATTTCCTTGATTATAATTATATTCTTTTCATATTTCTCAACTTTAGCTCTTACTTTAATTCTCCCACCTCTATTTCCATCATTATAATTTTTTATATCAATACTTCCTCCAGTTTGAAAATCTGGATAGAGCTTAAAACTTCTTCCCTTAAGATATTTTATACTTCCATCAATTAACTCATTAAAATTATGGGGTAAAATTTTAGTTGATAAACCAACTGCTATACCCTCAGCTCCTTGAGCTAATAATAATGGAAATTTAACAGGAAGGTGAATAGGCTCTTTTTTACGTCCATCATAAGAAAGTTGCCAATTGGTGGTTTTTGGATTAAATACTACCTCAAGTGCAAATTTTGATAATCTTGCCTCAATATATCTTGATGCAGCTGCTTTATCTCCGGTGTATATGTTACCCCAGTTACCTTGCATATCAATTAACAGTTCTTTTTGACCTATTTGAACCATGGCATCAGATATACTTGAATCTCCATGAGGGTGGTATTGCATAGTATGCCCTACAATATTTGCAACTTTATTGTATCTGCCATCCTCTAGGTCAAACATTGAATGTAATATCCTTCTCTGCACTGGTTTTAAACCATCCATTAAATCTGGAACAGCCCTCTCAAGGATTACATATGAGGCATAGTCTAGAAACCATTCTTTATACATTCCTCCAACTCTAGTCAGAGTATTAGGTTGCCCAGAATCTATATTTTCTTCATTTTCAATCATTCAAGTTTTCATTTATAAGATCTAGTTCAACTTTAAGGTTATCTATTATAAATTGCTGTCTGTCAGGAGTATTCTTACCCATATAGAATGTTAGTAATTCCTCAACTGTTGAAGATTTATCTATGATTACTGGGTCTAATTTGATATCGTCACCTATAAAATTTTTAAATTCATTGGGAGAGATTTCCCCTAGACCTTTAAATCTAGTAATTTCAAATTTACCATTAGAGGTGTTAATTATATCATTTTTTTCTGCCTCGCTATAACAATAATGTGTTTTCTCCTTATTTCTAACCCTAAAAATAGGAGTCTGTAAAATGTATAAGTGTCCATTTTTAATTAACTCGGGATAGAATTGAAGAAAGAAGGTTATGATAAGAAGTCTAATATGCATGCCATCAACATCAGCATCAGTTGCTATTACAATATTGTTGTATCTTAAATCTTCCATACTGTTTTCAATATTCAGTGCAGCTTGAAGTAAATTAAATTCTTCATTTTCATAAACTATTTTCTTAGTCATTCCAAATGAATTCAATGGTTTTCCTCTTAAACTAAATACAGCTTGTGTGTTAACATCTCTTGACTTTGTAATGGAACCGCTTGCAGAGTCACCCTCCGTAATAAAAATTGTTGAATCTAATCTATTATCTTTTTTTAGTTCATTTAGGTGTACTCTACAGTCTCTAAGTTTTTTATTATGAAGACTAGCTTTTTTTGCTCTTTCTCTAGCTAATTTTCTGATACCAGATAATTCTTTTCTCTCTCTTTCAGCTTGAATAATTTTATTTTGTATAGATTTAGCAACTTCTGGATTTTTATGAAGATAGTTGTCTAGTTCTTTTTTTATAAAGTCATTTATGAAAACTCTAACTGATTTCATCCCTTTCCCCATTTCTGTTGAACCTAGTTTAGTCTTAGTTTGTGACTCAAAAACAGGTTCCATAACTTTAACGCTTATTGCCGAGATAATAGATTTTCTTATATCTGACGTTTCATAATTTTTACCAAAGAATTCTCTGATTGTTTTGACAAATGCTTCTCTAAATGCCAGTTGATGCGTGCCTCCCTGAACAGTATATTGACCATTCACAAATGAATAATACTCTTCACTATATTGAGTTCTTGAATGAGTAATTGCTATTTCAATATCTTTACCTATTAGATGAATTATAGGATATAGGAAATCATCAACATTTGACTGATCTTCAATTAAATCTTTAAGACCAAATTCAGATTTGAACTTATTACCATTTAATTTAATTGTTAACCCTGGATTAAGATACACATAGAACTTAATCATTTTTTCAACATACTCAATTCTATATCTATAGTTTTTAAAAATAGATTCGTCAGGTTTGAACTTTACATATGTTCCATTTTTATTTTCGGATTCATCAAGCTTTTCATTAGATAGTACTCCAAGCTCAAATTCGGCTGATTTTGTTTTCCCATCTCTAGTAGATGCGACAATAAAATTTGAAGACAATGCATTGACAGCTTTAGTTCCAACTCCATTTAGCCCAACAGACTTTTTAAAAGCTCTTGTATCATATTTACCACCGGTGTTCATTTTAGATACTACATCAACAACTTTTCCAATTGGTATTCCTCTTCCAAAGTCTCTTACAGTAACAAAATCATCATTTATAACAATATCTATAATCTTTCCCTCCCCCATTACAAATTCATCTATACTATTATCAATAATTTCTTTGAGGATAACATAAATTCCATCGTCTGGAGATGAGCCATCTCCCGATTTACCAATATACATACCAGGCCTTAATCTAATATGCTCTCTCCAGTCAAGAGATTTAATATTTTCTTCGGTGTAATTAGATGTATTTACCATTTTTATAAATATACTAAATGTTAAACCTAAAGTGAATTATGTCTCCATCAGAAACGACATAATCTTTTCCTTCAAGTCTAATTTTACCTGCTTCTTTAACTTTAATTTCAGATCCATATTCAATATAATCTTTATAACTAATTACTTCTGCACAAATAAAACCTTTTTGAAAATCTGAGTGAATTTGTCCAGCGGCATCATAAGCTGAATCACCAATTTTTATTGTCCAACCCCTAACTTCTTCTTCTCCTGCAGTGAAATAGCTATGAAGATTTAAAAGTCTATAAGAGGCTCTGATCAATTTATTTGATCCCGATTCCTCAAGCCCTAAATCATTTAAGAATATTTTTTTTTCTTCTAAAGAATCTAATTCGTTTATCTCAGACTCTATTTTTGCTGAAATAATTATAATTTCAGAGTCTTTATTTTCAATTTCGCGTCTAACATCTTCAACATAACTATTTCCTCTTACAACGTCATTTTCTCCAACATTGCATACATAAAGTATAGGTTTAAATGATATTAATTCTAGGGGTTTAATAAATTCCTCGAATTGGTCGTCCGAAAAATCAACTCTACTTACATTCATTTTTTGTAGCTGATGTAAGACTTTTTCAAGAATTTCAATTTCTTTTTTTGATTCATTACTTCCAGATCTTAAAGTTTTTTTTATCCTATCAAGTCTTTTTTCAATAATTTCGATATCCTTAAAAACTAACTCATATTCAACTACTTCCTTATCTGATAATGGATTAATATTGCCATTTACATGTACAATATTTGGATCATCAAAACATCTTAAAACATGAATTATAGCATCGGTTTCTCTAATGTTTGATAGGAATTTATTACCCAATCCCTCTCCTTTACTAGCTCCTTTGACAAGACCAGCAATATCAACAATTTTGACCGTAGTTGAAATTAATTTTTTAGGGTTAATTAAAGAACTTAATTTATCAAGTCTCAAATCAGGAACATTCACTATACTAACATTTGGATCAATTGTGCAAAAAGGATAGTTTTCACTCTGAGCCTTATTTTGAGATAGACAATTAAAAAGAGTTGATTTACCAACATTAGGTAATCCTACAATACCTACTTTCATTTATTTATCATGCATAAATTTTTGCTTTGACAAAAGCTCATTTTCTGTCTCAACATTATCTTCATCAGGAACACAACAATCAACTGGACATACAGCTGCACATTGAGGCTCCTCATGAAATCCCATACACTCAGTACACTTGTCTGGAACAATAAAAAAGAATTCATCAGAAATAGGATTATTTTCTATCTCAGAGTTAACCTTATTACCATTTGGTAAAACAACATCACCCTCAAGTTTTGTTCCTTTTGTGTAATTCCATTTCTCTTGACCTTCATATATTGCATTATTTGGACACTCTGGTTCACAAGCTCCACAATTTATGCATTCGTCTGTAATAATTATTGCCATAATATTTTGTGCAAAAATAATATGTATTGTTTAATCTTTGTTAACAATTTTTACATATTTTGAAATTACATTATTGAATATTGATAGTAAGTTTAGATATTTGCAAAGATTTATGAATAACAAAGTACATAATTTCAGTGCTGGCCCTTCCATTCTTCCTGATAAGGTTTTCGAACAAGCTTCCTCTGCAATAAATAATTTTAACGGTAAAGGTTTATCAATTTTGGAGATATCTCACAGAAGTAAAGACTTCATGGATGTTCTTGATGAAGCAAGATCATTAGCTATAGAAATTTCAGAGTTAGATACAAATAAATATACCTGCCTTTTTCTTCAAGGTGGTGCAAGTATGCAATTTTTGATGACTGCATATAATTTCTTAAACAAAAATGCTGCTTATATTAATACTGGTAGTTGGTCTACCAAGGCAATTAAAGAGGCTAAATTATTTGGAAATGTTACTGAAATTGCCTCATCTTTTGATAAAAATTTTAATTACATACCCAAAGATTTTAGCATAAATGAAGATTATGATTACTTACACATAACATCAAATAATACAATTTTTGGTACACAATTTCATTCATTTCCAGTATCTAATTGTCCTCTAATAGTTGATATGAGTTCAGATATTTTTTCTAGAAAGATAGATTTCTCCAAGTTTGATCTAATTTATGCAGGAGCACAAAAAAATCTTGGTCCTGCTGGTGCAACGATGGTAATCATTAATAAAGAATTATTAGATAAAGTTCAAAGAAATGTTCCATCAATGATGAGCTACAAGGTTCACATTGAAAAAGATAGTTCTTTCAACACTCCACCTGTCTTCCCAATATACTGTATTCTATTAAACCTAAGACTAATAAAACAAGAAGGTATAGATAGTATAAGTGAGAAAAATAAAATTAAGTCTGAATTTATATATGGTGAGATTGATAGAAACAAATGTTTTTCTGGATTCTCTGAGGTTTCAGATAGAAGTCAAATGAATGCCACATTTAATATTAACGAAGGTTTTGACAGTGAATTGTTTAACAAAATATGTTCTAACAATAATATATCTGGAATAAATGGGCATAGGTCAGTTGGAGGATATAGAGCCTCAATTTATAATGCTCTTCCACTAGAAAGTTTAAATGTATTAGTTGACTCAATGAAAGAGTTTGAATTAAGTCAAGAATAAATGAAAAGTATAAAATTGTTTTTTTTAATAGGGTTTATTTTAATTTCTTGTAATGTTGATAATAAAAAGTCTATTAATAAGATTAATCATGAAATTTATGAAATGAGAGTTTATTATACTTACGATGGAAAATTTAACGATATAATTTCACGATTTGAAAATTATACAACCAAATTATTTGAGAAGCATGGTTTTAATAACGTTGGTTACTGGACAACTTTAAAAAAAGATTCTATATCATTTGCTGATAAATTTATCTTTCAAAACGATGGGAAATTAGCATTGGTATATATTGTATCATTTAAGGATATGGAAACAAGGGATGAATCATGGGATAACTTTATTAATGATCCTGAATGGATTAGAGTTTTCAATGAGAGCAGAAAAGATGGTCCAATTGTAAGAGAAATTGAACAAGTATTTTTATCTCCTACTATTTTTTCAAATTTAAATTAATCGTATGAAGATTTTAGCAAATGACGGTATATCTGAATCTGGGAAAAATAAACTTGAAGAATATGGCTTTGAAGTAGATTTTACAAAAGTTTCTCAAGAACAACTTATTAAATACATTAATGATAATCAAATAGCTGTAATACTAGTTAGAAGTGCTACTCAGGTAAGGGCTGATATAATTGATAACTGCCCTTCAATAAAAATTATTGGACGAGGTGGTGTTGGCATGGATAATATTGATGTAGAATATGCAAATTCTAAAGGTGTCAATGTTATTAATACTCCTGCTGCATCCTCAAAATCAGTAGCAGAATTAGTTTTTTCACACCTTTTTGGTTGTGTGAGATTTCTTCATGAATCAAATCGATCTATGCCATTAGATGGTGATTCTAAGTTTAAAGATTTAAAAAAGTCTTACGCAAAAGGAACTGAATTAGCTGGAAAAACCATCGGTATAATTGGATTTGGAAGAATTGGTCAAGAAGTTGCAAAAATTGGGATTGGAGTTGGAATGAATGTAATTTTTTATGATAAGTTTAATAAGCATTCAGATGTAAAGTTAAACTTCTTTGATGGCCAAAATCTAACTTTTAAATTAAGTTCATCCTCTTTTGAAGATGTGTTATCTAATTCAGACTTTATAACAATCCATATTCCAGCTTCTGACAAGTATCTTATTAATTCTAACGAGTTTAAAAAGATGAAGGATGGTTCAGGTATTCTCAATCTTTCTAGAGGTGGAATTATTAATGAGGAAGAATTAATTAAAAATATAGAGTCAGGAAAAATATCTTTTGCAGCTATTGATACCTTTGAGGGAGAACCTAATCCTAGTATCAAAATTTTAATGAATTCTAGTATTTCATTAACACCACATATTGGAGCAGCAACAGTCGAAGCACAAGATAGAATTGGTATTGAGTTAGCAGAAAAAATTAATGATATTTTAGGATGATGATGAAGAAACTTAAGGAAAGGTGGGGAATTACTTCCAACTTTCAATTATTAATAATTTTTATCGTTTTTGGAATAACTGGCTCTGTAAGTGCATATATTTCTGGTCCTTTAACCAATTTTATAATAGGTGAAAGTGTCATTCATTGGTTAATAAAATTATTGATTAGAATTTTAGTTTTAACTCCGATATATCAAATATTACTTCTGATATTTGGCTATATATTTTTCCAATATAGGTTCTTTTTCAATTTTGTAAAAAAATTTATGAGCTTTCTTGGATGCGGTTTTCTATTCAGAAATTAAATCACTAAAATTTGACCTTAGTTTTTTTAGTTTAGGGTTTATAACAGCTAAACAGTAAGCATTTTGAGGATTTTTTGTAAAATAATCATGATGATAATCTTCAGCTTCATAAAATGGTACAATATCATTAACCTCAGTTACAATCTTATCTTCAAAAATATTTTTAGCTTCAAGATCTTTAATAAAATTAATAACTGCTTGTCTTTTATCCTGATTGCAGAATACAGCTGATCTGTATTGAGTTCCAACATCTGCACCTTGTCTATTTATAGATGTTGGATCGTGAGTAGTAAAGAATATTGAAAGAATTTGATATAAACTTAAGCTATGATCATATTCAACTTTGATTACTTCAACATGATTGGTGTACCCTTCACATACTTCTTCGTAAGTTGGATTGGGATTATTACCACCCATGTAACCAGGAATTATAGATATTACTCCATTGATATTTTTGTATACAGATTCGGTACACCAAAAGCAACCTCCACCTAAATATATAACACTATTCATTTTTAAAATTTAAACTAAATGATATATATTGTAAAAGTATGGAAATCTTGCTATCAGCTAAAAATATTTCAAAAACTTTTCATGGGAAAAGAGTTCTTGAAAATATCAATATTGATATTAGAAAAGCTGAGATTGTTGCAATATCTGGTGCTTCTGGTGCTGGTAAGACAACTTTACTCAACATATTAAGTACTCTTGACAGACCAGATGAAAATAATTCCTCTTCCCTATTTATTGACAATCATGAAGTTTTTAATTTAAAAAAAAATGATCTTGCAAATTTAAGAAACCAAAAAATTGGCTTTGTTTTTCAATTTCATGAGTTAATTCCTGAACTAAACGTTCTAGAAAATATATGTTTGCCAGGTTGGATTAAAAAAGATGCTGATGTTAAAAAAAAGGCTAAAGAATTATTAAAATACTTTGGGCTAAATGATTTTGGAGATAAAAAGCCATTAACTCTATCTGGTGGTGAAAAACAGAGAGTTGCAATTGCCAGGTCTCTTGTAAACAATCCTAAAATTATTTTTGCTGATGAGCCTACTGGTAATTTAGACTCTAAAAATTCAAAAATACTTTTTGATCTATTTTTTAAATTACGAAATGATTATGATTGTTCTGTAGTAATTGTAACACATGATGAAAACAATGCTAATATTTGTGATAGAAAATTATTAATTGTTGATGGGAAAATTAAAAATTAAAATTCCTGATCTAAAAGAATTTTTAGATGAAAAAGCCTTAAAATATGAGTCACCATCATTTATCAATGATGATCCCATTATAATACCACACCAATTTTCTAATTTTAGAGATATTGAAATTTCTGCATTTATTACATCAATTATTTCTTGGGGGAATAGAAAATCAATAATTAAAAGTAGTAGGAATATTATGGCCTATATGGATAATTCACCATATGAATTTGTTATGAATCACAGTGAAGAGGAACTTGTAAACATGAATAAATCAATTCACAGAACCTTTAATATGATTGATCTAAATTACTTCGTAGTTTCTTTAAAAAATATATATGAAAACTATGGAGGTATTGAAGATATAATTTCAAATAAAAACTATGGCTCAAACATACAAGAAAGAATATCAACATTTAAAAAAATTTTTTTTAGCATTAACCATCCACAGAGATCAAAAAAACATCTACCCTCCCCAAAGGATGGATCAAGTGCTAAACGTTTCAACATGTATTTAAGATGGATGGTTAGAAGTAACGAAAGGGGAGTTGATTTTGGCATATGGAAAAAAATAAATAAATCTGATTTATCGATTCCTCTTGATGTCCATACAGGAAGAATAGCAAGAGAACTTGGGTTATTGTCTAGAAATCAAAATGATTCAAAATCAGTCCAAGAACTTGATCTAAAACTAAGAGAAATGGATCCTGAAGATCCAGTCAAATATGATTATGCTTTATTTGGTCTTGGTGTCTATGAAAATATATTTAAAATTCAATGAAACACTGTAAAGCATGTCTTAAAATGTATAATCTTTTTTATTACTGGCAAATTTAATTTTTCAGGACCATTGATTTCAATGTGTGATTTTCAATTCAGATTTTAATAAAAATTCAATAATTAGTTTTATAATATTTATTGGAATATCAATTATGCTTTATTTAATGGGTATATTGTAATAATAATTAATCAATATTTATAATGAAAATTTTCAAGTCTGTATTTTTAGCATCTTTCTGTTTATCTATCCTGAATTCTCAACAAGTGCCTCCATGTCTGGCTATTGCTAGCGAAACAGATATTAATAATGCACTTAAAGTGTGGCCTAAAATAGAAAAAGGTAAATCTCTAAAAATTAACTCACTTATTGGTTACCAATATCAGACAATGGATAATAAATTAAATTCATTTTATTTCACAGATAAAACATCTTGGTGGAAAAATTTAAATGATGATCCATGGAGTGAATATCCTTTATTTGGTGATGATTTTGTACCACCAGAGTTAAACTTTCCAGAAAATGTAGATGATAATCTAAGGTGGATGTGTGGATATTCATATATAGTAGATATACCAAAAGATTATGATTCTAACAAAGAGTATCCATTAATAGTATTTCTTCATGGTGGAATTGATGGAAATCAAAGTAAATTAAAATATAGAGCAGGCTTAAGAAAATCCTTCTATATGTCTGATGACAATCAATATATCCTAATAGTACCATTTAAGCTAGGGTTTGATTGGGACCCAAAAAAAATAATTGATATAATTGAAGATGTAAAATCAAATTTAAGTGTTGATGTATCAAGAATCCATTTAACTGGGCTTAGCATGGGTGGAAGAGGATCTTTTATTGTGGCTTCTGAATATCCTAATGTTTTTGCATCTATTATGCCTTTATCTCCCCACCACACTCCTTATAACTACTTGTCACTAAAAGGCAAAGTAAAAAATATACCCATCTTAATTAGTCATGGAGATATTGATCAAGTATCCTCATTTGATATAGCAAAAGAGATGTATGAAGCGTTAAAATTTATAGACGCTGAGGTAACATTTAAGATTAGATCAGGAATTGGTCATACTGGTTGGGAAAGTTTTTATTCAGATAAGGAAAATATAAATTGGTTATTATCTTGGAAGAAAGAGTAAAAATTCATAATAATTATGCAAATTATTTTATTTGAATTTATACATCTTGTGTTACTTTGAGTTGTTCTCTGTTAATCAATAGCAAGAAAACCTGGGTTATTGTTTATAAATCAAAATGATTCAAAATCAGTTCAAGAACTTGATCTAAAACTAAGATAAATGGATCATGTTAATCTAGTCAAATATGATTATGCTTTATTTGGTCTTTTGTCAATAATAAATTTTAATTTAATTATAATATTGGAATTAAATAAGTTTAGTTAATTTTGTTAAATTCTTATCTAAATGAGTATACTCATAAAGTCAGCAATAATAGTAGATAGTAAGAGTAATTTCAATTTCAAAAAAAAAGACATCTATATTAAAGATGGGGTTATAGTTGACATAGCTGACTCTATAAACAGTAAATCAGAGAATAAGTTTGTACTTAAAAATCTTCATGTATCTAGAGGCTGGATGGATACTTCTGTAAGCTTTGGAGAGCCTGGTTATGAGGAAAGAGAAAATATTTCAAATGGATTAGTAACTGCTGCTTCATCTGGTTTTACATCAATACTTTTAAATCCTGATTGCTATCCCCTCGTTGATAATCATTCATCAGTTGAATTCTTAAGAAAAAAATCATTAAATACCACAACCAATATCTATCCCATTGCTAATCTAACTAATAATTCAAATGGGTCAGATTTAGCATCTTTATATGATATGAAACTTGCAGGCGCTGTCGGATTTGGGGATTACAAGAAATCTATAGTTAATTCTTCAATTTTAAAGATTGCTCTTGAGTACACTAAAACTTTTGGTGGTAGAGTGATCTCCTTTTGTCAAGATGAATTCCTGTCAAAAAAAGGAGTTTTAAACGAAAGTATTGTTAGTACTGAATTAGTTAGATTAGGAATGACGGATGCTGTAATTTTTGACGAAAATGGAACAAATGTTCTTCCTGCTCAAGTTCTATATAAAAAGAACATATTAACTCTGAGGGGGAGTTATAGACCAATGACAAATGTTAATGAAGAAATGTTTAAAAAATCACTTGAGGAATTTTTAAAAGAAAAAAAAGTAAAAAAAGAAGATACTCTAGTTGTATTTGAAATAACCTTATCAAACTTAAGATCAGCAGGCAATATTGACGATAGTGACTATTTAGATAGAGCAAAATTACTATGTTCAATGGGACATATGGTAATGATCTCAAACTTTTCTGAATACTACAAACTAGTTCAATATTTAACTTTATATACAAAAAAACAATTAGGACTAACAATGGGAGTTAGTAATTTTATAGAAATATTTGACGAGCAATATTATGATAATCTAAAAGGAGGAATCTTAGAAGCTTTTGGTAATATTTTTAAAAATAATATGAAAGTGTATCTATATCCTTTACTTGATAAAGATACAGGAGAGATAATTAATTCAGATAATCTTATACTTGAAAATAAGATGAAAGAATTTTATAAATATTTCAAGGTTAATAATAAAATTCGTGATTTAGAGTTCAATCATGACTTTCTTGAAATATTTTCAAAAGATATTCTTAAAAAAATTAAGAATAACGAAAAAGGATGGGAAAACAAAGTTCCAAAAAGTATATCTAAAATGATTATCAAAAATAAAATGTTTGGATATAAATAATTACTCTAATATTTGATCTGAATGCTCTTTTGTTTTTACCTTATCAATAACTCTATCAATAACACCTTGTTCATTGATCAGGAAAGTTGTTCTTAAAACACCTTCATATTCTTTACCTCTAAATTTTTTCATACCCCAAACTCCAAAAGCTTTTATAATTTCTTTAGAATCATCAGCTAAGAGATTATATTTAAAGCCAAACTTTTCTGCAAATTTATTTTGTTTATCACCTGGTAGAGATATATTCATTAATTTTTTTGTAAAATTACAAAGTTTGTTCAATAAATAAGAATAAATTATCATAGATTTATATGTGATTAAGATAACTTTTTTAGGTACTGGAACATCTCAAGGTGTACCAGTTATTGGAAGTGATCATCCTGTTTCATTTAGCAAGGATCCTAGAGATAAAAGATTAAGGTCTTCAATATTAGTTGAGTATAAAAATTTATCTTTTACAGTTGATTGTGGACCAGATTTTAGACAACAAATGTTAAAAGCTAATTGTAAAAAGTTAGATGGTATAATTTTTACACATGAACATGCTGACCACACGACAGGTATTGACGATGTAAGACCATTTTTTTTTAGACAAGGAAAAATTCCTATCTATTTGAACAAAAGAGTATTAGATTCTCTTAAAGAAAGGTTTGCATATATTTTTGATCCTAAGAAAAAATATCCAGGTTCCCCAGATTTCGATATAAATATTATTGAAAACAATAAAAGTTTTCAAATATCAAATCTTGAAATTACTCCAATTGAATCAATGCATTTAAAATTACCTGTTTTTGGATATAGAATTAATGACTTTGCTTATTTAACAGATGTCAAAACCATTTCGGAATTAGAGCTTAAAAAATTAACTGGACTTGATGCTTTAGTAATAAATGCATTAAGATTTGAACCACACCCATCTCATTTAAATGTTAATGAAGCTATTGAAATCATTAATTTAATAAAGCCTAAAAAAACTTTTTTTACCCACATTAGTCATAATATGGGTTTTCATCAAGAGGTATGTAAAAAATTACCTAAAAATGTAACTTTAGCCTATGATGGTTTAGTCATAGAGATTGACTAAAGATTAGTCATATCAATCCACTTGAGTATGTTAACAAGATTCATTTGTGAAATAGTATGGCCAGCATCAAATTTATCAAACACCAGGTTATTGTTTTTTGCTAACAACTCAATATAATTTTCAACAAGACTAATTGGTATGACTTCATCAAGGGTTCCATGTGAGCTATAAATTTCAAGACCATTGTAGTAATTTAAATCTTCATTCAAATATGATGGATGGATAAACGAGCTTAAAGGCATTATTCTTCTAAATCTGTTGCTGAAGTCAAGTCCTAATTTCCAACATATACTTCCTCCTTGACTAAAGCCAAGTAGACTAACATCGTTTTCATTTAAATTTTCACTTTTAATAAGTTCATCTATGTTAGATAGAAGGCTATCAATACTTTCATTAATTTCTTTATATCGTTTGTCTAAGTTATTTTCAATAACATCAGAATAATCAATGTCAAACCATGAAAACCCACCAAAAGGTAATTTAATTGGAGCCTCGAGTGAAATAATAGTATGAGATTTTGGTAAGTACTGTTCTAAAGAGAATAAGTCCTCTTTATTACTTCCATATCCATGAAACATAAAAATACTTCCAGCTTTTTGATCTATATTCTTTGATCTTCTAATTAGTAAGTCTAAGTCCATAACTTATTAAGAGTAAAATTTTTACCATTGATTGAGCCGTAAACAATACCTTTATGTTTACTATCAATAAATGCAGAGTTTTTAGACGTTGATAGTATATGATTTTCAGAAAAAGTATAATTTTTATCTGGGTTAAATAAAGATAAATCAGCAATTGATCCAATCTCTATTGGATGGTCATCTACTTCAAATATTATTTTTTTCCTTGTTAAGATATCAATAGTCTTTTCAAGCGTGAACTCGTTACTCATTAAACCAAACATGGATTCCAGACCTATTGAACCTGATGATGCATCATCAAAAACAATTTTTTTATTATCAATATCGAAAGGCTCGTGCATACTAGTTAAATAGTCTAAAGTTCCATCAACTAATCCCTCTTTTAAGGAATTTAAATCAGACTCTGATCTTAATGGAGGAATTAATTTATAATTAGTATCAAACTCAGGAATGTCTTTTTCGGAAAAAGTAATATGTGCTAGGCTAACACTGGCAGTTATATCAAGATTATTTTTTTTAGCCTCTCTAATTAAATCGACCCCCTTAGAAGTAGTTACATAAGGAATATGAATTTTACCACCTGAATAGCGAAGTATTTCAATATCCC
>CABZAD010000013.1 GCA_902523665.1 uncultured Bacteroidota bacterium
ATCATAATGTAATAAGTAAATCAAGAGAGATTTTTATTGATAAAAATACTGATTATGGCTCATCATGGAGGGTTTTAAGAATAATTTCATTAGTCGATCAAATTAATATAAAAGCGCAAAGAATTAGAAATCTTCAAAATAATATTGCTAAAAAAATTGACGAGGATCAAATTGTTGAGTTTTATGGAATTATTAATTACTCGATTATGGCGCTTATTCAAATTGAAAAAGGTATTGTGGATGAACCAGATTTAGATGCAGATGAAATAATTAAGCTGTATGATAAGAATGTAATCGAAACTTTTGAATTAATGCTCAATAAAAATCATGACTATGGTGAAGCTTGGAGAGAAATGGAAGTTGTAAGTCTTACTGATTTAATAATACAAAAAAGAGAACTTGATATAGTATCTGACTATATTATTGAGCTATCTAATAATTTTAAAAATATTCATTTATCTATTGACACTTATAATTCAAATGTAGCTGAATTTGCTTTATCAAAAGGGTTCTCAATAATTAATGATATAAGTGCAGGAAGATATGATTCAAATATATTTAAGGTAGTTAAAGATTATAATGGAGGATATATATTAATGCACATGCTGGGAGATCCAGATAATATGCAGGAGAATCCAAGATATGATAATGTTGTTAAATCCATTAAAATATTTTTAAAAACCAAAATTCAGGAACTTCAAGAATCGGGTTTTGAAAATATTATTATTGATCCGGGATTTGGATTTGGTAAAAGTATTGATGATAATTTTAAAATATTAAAAGAACTAGAATCATTCCAAACTCTTAAAAGACCTATCATAGTAGGTTTATCTAGAAAATCAATGATATATAAAACTCTTAACATTAAGCCTGAGGAATCACTTAATGGTACTTCGGCACTTAATATTTTAGCTTTAGAAAGAGGAGCGAATATTTTAAGAGTTCATGATGCAAAAGAGGCATTACAATGCATAAATCTTTTTCAAAAATTAAACTAATTCTTCAATAAATTGTTCTTCATAAAGTTTTTTGAACTTTCCATTTGGAATACTTAAAAGCCTTTTATGATTTCCAGACTCCAATATTTTTCCATTTTCCATATAGATAATTTTATCTGCTGATTCAATTGTTGAAAGTCTATGAGCAATTATAATTGAAGTTTTATCCTTTGTTATTTTTTTTGTAGCATTTTTTATCAATTCCTCTGAATATGAATCAATTGATGATGTTGCCTCATCAAGAATTAAAATATCAGGGTTATTAACTAATACACGAAGAAAAGCTATTAACTGTTTTTGACCAGCAGAAAGTGTAGCACCTCTCTCGCTTACATTGAAACTGTATCCCCCAGGTAATGAGTTAATAAATTCATGTATCTCAAGTTCCTTAGCAGCATTACGTACATTTTCCATCGTAATATCTTCATTAAATAAAGTAATATTATTAAAAATAGTATCAGCAAAAAGAAAAACATCTTGAAGAATTACACCAATTTTACTTCTTACAGTTTCTAAAGTGTAATGATTAATATCTTTTCCATCAATTAATATATTACCTGTATTTACCTCATAAAATTTAGTAATTAAATTTGTTATAGTTGTCTTTCCACTTCCAGTTGGACCTACAATTGCAAATGATTCTCCAGGATTAATTTTAAATGAAATATTACTTAAAACTTGTTGATTGTCAACATAAGAAAAGTTAACATTGTTGAATTCAATTAAACCTTTAAATGATGTGTCTTTCAGACTTCCATTATCACTTATTTGCTTATCATTTTCAAGAATATTAAAAATTCTTTCTGTAGAAACCATTCCCATTTGAAGAGTATTAAATCTATCGGCTATCTGTCTCAATGGTCTAAATAGAAGTCCAGACATAGAAATAAAGAGGAATAAAGTACCCAAAGATATGTTTTCACCATTTATATTATTAAAACCACCATACCAAACAAGAAGACCAATACATATTGATGTAGAAATTTCAGCAATTGGAAAGAAAATAGAATTTATCCATACAGTTCGCAACCAAGCATCTCTATGCTTAATGTTTATTTTTTTGAAATTGTTAATTTCAACTTTTTCACGACTAAAAATTTGAACAATTTTTATTCCACTTATTCTTTCTTGTACAAATGAGTTCAGATTTGCAACCTCTCGTCTAACTTTCTCAAAAGCTACTTTCATTGTTTTTTGAAATACTCTTGTAGCAAAAATTAATATAGGAAATATTGATATAACAACTAGTGTTAGCTCTACACTAATAATAGTCATAACAATAAGAACAGTAATCATCTTTAAAATATCAGCTATGATTGTAAATAAACCCTGGGAAAAAATACTTGCAATAGTTTCTATGTCGTTAACAGTTCTAGTAACAAGTCTTCCAACAGCATTTTTATCAAAAAAAAGACATCTTAAATTTAATAATTTTTTCAAAAACACTTACTCTTAAATCTTTTATTACTTTCTGTCCCAACCAGTTTGCATAGAAAGTAAATACGTACATAAATATGACTTCAAAAAGAAGTACCAATATCATAAGCAATATTATTAATTGCATCCCTTCAAAATTTTTTAGAAGAATGTAATCATCAACAACCACCTTCAAAAGATAAGGTGTTAAAGTTGAAAAAAGAGAAATAAGAATAGCTGTAAGCATTACTCCATAAAATGTATTATTGTATGGCTTGACAAAAACTAAAAGTTTTGAAAATAATTTCACATCAAATATTTTACCTCTTACTTTTTCCAATCTGTCTTAAAAATTTTTTTATAATTAATACTAGTTAAAAATAAACCACAACCAGGAACTGAATACCCTGCTCTGCGTCTATCCTCGGAATCTAAGATAATCTGAAAATCTTTATCAGTTATTTTTTGTGTTCCAATCTCAATCATTGTTCCAACAATAGATCTAACCATATTTCTCAAAAATCTGTTAGCCCTTACAGAAAACTTATAGCCTTTCTCGGAGATTTTCCATTCTGCGAATTGAATATCACAATCATAGGTTTTTACGTCTGAATTAGCCTTTGAAAAGCACTTAAAATTTTTATGTTTAATTAATCTTTGACAACTTTTATTCATTTTATCTATATCTAATTTATCCCTTAAAAAATATGAAAACTTAAAATTAAAAGGATCTTTTTTAGAACTTATGTAGTACACATAAGTTCTATCTAGTGCATCAAACCTTGCATGTGAGTCTTTTTCTACTAAAGACAAACATTCAATACATATATCTTTTGGAATCATCATATTTAATGATTTACAGAAGTTAGTTTTATCAAAGTTATGTTCTATATCAAAATGTGCAAACATTTGTTTAGCATGGACTCCTGCATCTGTCCTTCCTGCTAATGTTAAATTTATATTTGATCCACTATACTTTGAAATATTAGTTTCCAATATTTCCTGGATAGTTAATGAATTGGGCTGTTTTTGAATTCCATGATAATTTGAACCGTCATATGAAAACTCAATGAAATACCTTTGCATAAGCAGTTAATTAAGATATTTGTTGAATTTAAAAATAAATTTGTAAATTCGTATAACTATTTCTTCCAAGAAGTACATTTCTATTAACATTTCAAATTAAAACCACCACCATATATGTACGATATTAAGATGCTTAAAGCTAAAAAACTAGCTGAGCTAATTGAAATTGCAGAACAAACTGGCTTAAAAGATACCAAAGGCATGAAAAAGCAAGATTTAATTGATGCTATTACAAAAAATCCTGATCTAGAAACAAGTTCAGCAGACACAAAACCTCAAGTCGAAGAGAATAAGCCACCCAACTTCGATAAAAAATCAAGAAATGGATTAAATAAAGGCTATCACAATAAAAACTTTTCAAACAAAAAAGAGGACAACTTTAATAAAGATAATAGGAGAAAATATAAAGAACCAGATTTTGAGTTTGATGGAATAATTGAATCAGAAGGTGTTCTAGAGATAATGCAAGATGGATACGGATTTTTAAGATCCTCAGATTATAACTATCTGTCTTCACCAGACGATATCTATGTATCTCAATCACAAATAAAGTTATTTGGTCTCAAAACAGGGGACACTGTTCATGGAACAGTTAGACCTCCAAAAGATGGCGAGAAGTATTTTCCTTTAATAAAAGTGAATAAAATAAATGGACTGAACCCTGAGGTAGTTAGAGATAGAGTTTCATTTGAGCATTTAACACCATTATTCCCAGAGGAAAAATTTAATATTTCATCAAAAGAAAGTACAATTTCTACAAGGATTATAGACCTTTTCTCACCAATTGGAAAAGGGCAAAGGGGAATGATTGTATCACAACCAAAAACTGGTAAAACCATGCTTTTAAAAGATGTTGCAAATGCTATTGCTGCAAACCATCCTGAAGTATTTCAAATTATTCTACTAATTGATGAGAGACCAGAAGAAGTTACTGATATGCAAAGGAATGTAAAAGGTGAAGTTGTAGCATCAACATTTGACGAGCCTGCTGACAGACATGTTAGAGTTGCTAATATAGTTCTTGAAAAAGCTAAAAGACTTGTAGAATGCGGTCATGATGTCGTAATTCTTCTAGATTCTATCACAAGACTAGCTAGAGCATATAATACTGTTCAACCAGCTTCAGGTAAGATATTAAGTGGTGGTGTTGATGCAAACGCGCTTCATAAACCTAAGAGATTCTTTGGTGCTGCTAGAAATATTGAAAATGGTGGTTCACTTTCAATTATATCAACTGCTTTAACAGAAACTGGTTCAAAAATGGATGAAGTAATTTTTGAAGAGTTTAAAGGAACTGGTAACATGGAGCTTCAGTTGGACAGAAGGATTTCAAACAGAAGAATTTTCCCTGCAATTGATCTTGTTTCATCAAGCACAAGAAGAGATGACCTTCTTTTAGATGAAAACACAATTCAGAGGATGTGGATAATGAGAAAATATCTTGCAGATATGAACCCTGTAGAGGCGATGGAATTTATAAATGATAGATTCAAAAAAACAAAAAATAACGAAGAGTTTCTTATCTCAATGAACTCTTAATTACTTCAGCTTACTTAATTTAGATTTAAGATTTGAAGCTTTATTTTTGTGAATTACATTCTTCTTTGCCAACTTATCAATTAAGGAAACAACTCCAGGATAAAGCTTTGAAGCCTCTTTTTTAGATTTAGCCTCTTTCAGCTTTTTGATAGCATTTCTAGTAGTCTTATGTTGAAGTTTATTCAAGGACTTTTTAGTTTCATCGGAACGAATTCTTTTTAAAGCAGATTTATGATTTGCCATAACTTTAAATTTGTAGCCCGTAGGGGAATCGAACCCCTCTTTCCAGGATGAAAACCTGAGGTCCTAACCGATAGACGAACGGGCCAATCAGGGTGCAAATTTAATTTAAATTTTAATATATCAATAAGATTTTGAAAATATTACCTTGTAACGTGCAGGTTCACCAGAATAAATACATTTAACACCTTTATTATCAAAATGATCTGGGATGCATCTAATAGTTGCTTTTGTTTCTAACTTTATTAATTCCTCAGTTTCGCTAGTTCCGTCCCAACCTGCAATTACAAAACCACTTTGAGAAGAAATTAATTCTTTAAACTCATCATATGAATTGACTTCATAAGTATGCTTTTTTAATCTTTTTTTAGACTTTAGTATCATATCCTCTTGAATTTTGATTATCGATGTTTCCACAATAGAGGTTAGTTCAGAAAACCTCGCAGAAACTTTTTCAAGATTATATCTAAAGAAAATATCAAATACGTCTTTTTCAACTTCCTTTTCTCCTATGACTATCCTCATTGGAATACCTTTAACCTCTGAGTCATTGAGTTTAAAGCCAAGGCTTATATTTTCTCTATCATCAATCTTTACTCTTACTCCAGTCTTTTTGATTGAATTAAATAAATCATTGGTCTTATTTAATATTTTCTCAGAAGTTTCCAAAGACTTAATCAAAGGAATAATAATTATTTGAGTTGGCGCAAGCAGTGGAGGAAGGATCAAACCATTATCATCACTATGTGACATGATTAAAGCCCCCATTAGTCTAGTCGAAACACCCCAAGAAGTAGCCCATACATATTTAAGTTTACCCGATTTATCTGAAAACTTAACATCAAAAGCCTTAGCAAAGTTTTGACCAAGAAAATGAGATGTACCAGCCTGCAAAGCTTTGCCATCTTGCATTAATGCTTCAATACAAAGAGTTTCTTCAGCACCAGCAAATCTCTCAGATTCAGATTTTGATCCTTGAATAACTGGCATGGCCATATATTTCTCAGCAAACTCAGAATAAATGTTGTTAATCAATTTTGTCTCTTTCAAAGCTTCTTCTTTTGTGGCATGTGCTGTATGACCTTCTTGCCATAAAAACTCAGCAGTTCTAAGAAAAAGACGAGTTCTCATTTCCCATCTGACAACATTAGCCCATTGATTAATCATTATAGGTAGATCTCTATATGATTGTATCCATCTTTTATATGTTTTCCATATAATAGCCTCACTAGTTGGTCTAACTATAAGCTCCTCTTCAAGTTTAGAATCTGGGTCAACTAAAAGTTTACCTTTTTTGTTAGAATCATTTTTTAATCTATAATGTGTGACAACAGCACACTCCTTTGCAAAACCTTCTGCATTTTTTTCTTCAGCCTCGAATAATGATTTTGGAACAAATAGAGGAAAATATGCATTTTCATGACCTGTCTCTTTGAACATATTATCAAGCTGAGATTTCATTAATTCCCAAATTGCAAAACCATAAGGCTTGATAACCATACAACCTCTCACATCAGAAGACTCAGCTAAACCAGCCTCAGAGACAATGTCATTATACCATTTAGAGTAATCATTACTTCTAGGAGTTATTTTTTTTCCCATTTTAAATCTTATTAACAATTATTGTAAAAAAGTGGCACAATTCTTGCTCTTATTTAAGTATTGTAAAAGTAGTAATTTACATTTAAAAATTTATTCATAATTTTATATAGATGAAAAAAATTATAGGTTTATTTAGCATAGCTCTGTTGTCACTTATATTTATAGGTTGTAATGCATACCAACTAGCATCATATTTTGATGACAGTGATGGCATTTATGTTTCTACTGATAGAGGTATTGATTACGAGGTTGTGTTTAGTGACTATGCAGATGGAACTTTAAATCCTTATTCCTCAAGTGAAAATAGTTCACAATATCTTCCATGGGGTGCTAATCCTGAGTCAACTGAAGTTGTAAACAATTTTTTTCCAAGTTTTGGAAGATACTATTATGATCCATTTTATTTTAACATGGGATTCAATCCATACTTTGGTTACGGTGGTTACGGTTTTGGACCATCATTTTATTACAATCTTTTTGGTTATGAAACGGGTTACCCATTTTATGGACATTATAGTTTTTATTTTTCGCCTTTTGCTACTTCACCAGGAAGCTACTATTGGTATATGATGAGACACAGAAGGTACATTCCATGGTATTATGGTGGTATGTTTGATTCAGTTGTTAACAGAGACCAATATGGTAATGAAACCTCAAATACATCTAGGCTAAGTTTTAGTAATTCAGCTTCAAGGAGAGGTGAGAGAGCTTCATCCAATGGAGACAGAAAAAACAACGATTCACAAGGTGTAAGAGTATCGGGTATTTATTCAAGACTTGGTTCATATGGTGGAGTATATATGGACAGGACTAGAGGTACCTCTGATTATGATGGTGTTGACAAAATTACTAATCTAAGAGAAATTAAAAATAATGATCTCATAGGGGTATATTCAAGAGGCAGTTCTAATTCAAGAAACATCAATAGAAATAGTTCCATTCCTAATCTAAGTAAAATTAAAAGCGATAATGTAAGAGAGGCATATCAACAAATTAGATCAACCAATCCATACCAAAGGGGAAATTCTTCTTACAGGTCATCTAATTACGATTACACAAATTCCAATCCAAGCTATTTTAGCACTAGATCTTCTAGAAATAACTCGTCATATTCTAATAGAGGTGGATACTCGGGTTCTCGTTCATCTGGAGCATCCCAAGGAGGTAGTTTTAGTTCTTCAAGCAGAGGTGGTTCAGTTAGTAGTGGCTCAAGAGGTGGCTCAGGTGGTGGCTCAAGAGGTGGTGGCAACATTAACTAAATGATCAAAAAATTTATTTACCTATGCTTTTTTTTGAGCATAACTTATAATAGTAACTCTCAAATATTTGAGGATGTCTTAAGATATAGCTCATTTTATAATGAGGGTACTGCAAGATTTAATTCATTAGGTGGAGCATTCGGAGCATTAGGAGGCGATCTTAGTGCAATATCTATTAACCCTGCTAGTTCCACTATTTTCAATAATTCTGAATTTGGAGTTACTTTAAATTATAAAAATCTTAAAGTTTCAAATAGATTAAATAATTATGAAACTTCAGCTAAAAATGATTTCTATTCATATGGAGGTGTGGGTATTGTTCTCGTTTATGAAAATAGAAAATCAAAATTTTCAGTTGCCTACAATAATCATATTCTAAGAGATTTTGATAGTTCTTTTAAACTATCTGGTAACAATAATAACGGAATAGATAATTATTTTCTTTATTACGCAGATGGAATTCCTTCTAAAGATCTTCTGATATATGAAGATGAAACCTCTCAAAGTGTTTATACCTATTTAGGTGATAATTTTGGATTTGCTGATCAACAAGCTTTTCTCGGATATCAAAGCTTTATAATCAACGATAGCGCTAATGAAAACAATAATTATATATCTAACGCACTGTATGATAATTTAGATCAAAATCTAGATATATTCAGAACAGGTAATCATTACAAACACAGCATAAATCTTGGATTTTCTTTCAACAATCATTTATTCACAGGAATAAACATTAATATACATGAAACATTATTTGAGGAGACTAAAGTATTCGAGGAATTTGGTTATTCAAATAGTTCTAACATTCAGAAAATATTTTTCAAAGAAGACCTACTTGCATATGGGACCGGGTTCTCACTTCAATTAGGTAGCATTATTAAAATTAGACAACTAAGAGTTGGACTATCTTACTCCACCCCTACTATCTTAAATATTGATGAGGAAAACAGTCAAATTATAGAAACTGATATCATTGAAAAAGATGGTTTAACAACATATAGGATAGATCCAAATACAATAAATGTTTATGATGAGTATGAGCTTAAACTACCTTCAAAATCGCTTTTTAGTCTTGCATATATCTTTGGCTCAAGAGGTTTAATAAGTTTAGATTATGAGATTACTAAATTTAATAATACCAAATTTTACGACAATGATGGTAATGACATATATTTGAATTCACTTAATTATTCAATAAAAAAAAATATGGCTGGTATGTCAGAATCAATTCGATTTGGAGGAGAATATAGACTTAAAAATCTAAATTTTAGAATTGGATATTTTTCATATAAAGGCCCTGACTTAGATTTGAAAAACAAAATTAGTGGTTTATCGACAGGAATAGGAATAAACTATGGATATCTAGATGTGGACATAGGTATAACTAAATATAATGACTTTATAAAAAATAGGTTATACACTAGGGGTCTCACGAACAAATATGATATTGACAAGGACTTATATTCTGTTTATGCTTCATTTTCATTCAAACTTTAACTTCGTTTTAACTACATAATTTCTATCTTTGTATAACTCAAATTTTAAAAAATGAAATTACAAGAATTACTTGATAAAGAAATAGATTCAATTGGTGATAATCACATTGGTTCAGACAATGAAGAAACACCACTAAAGGAGGGTGCATTTGATGTACCTGATAACGACAAAATAAGCTTTATACAGGAAAAGGTATACGAAATATTAGATATGCTCGGCATGGACTTAACTGATGATAGTTTAAGAGGTACACCTAGAAGGGTTGCTAAAATGTTTGTTAATGAGATTTTTTCCGGATTAAATCCAAAGAATAGGCCTGAAATGTCAACCTTTGAAAATAAATATAATTATGGAGAAATGCTAGTTGAAAAGAATATAACATTATACTCTACATGCGAGCATCACCTTCTTCCAATCGTTGGTCTAGCACATGTGGCCTATATTTCCAATGGTAATGTAGTCGGATTATCAAAAATTAATAGAATTGTGAAGTATTATGCTGAGAGACCTCAAGTTCAGGAGAGACTGACAATTCAAATAGTAAGAGATCTTCAAAAAGTTCTCAATACAGATGATGTTGCATGTGTAATTGACGCTAAACACCTTTGCGTTAATTCGAGAGGTATAAAAGATATAAACTCAAGTACTGTTACATCTGAGTTTGGCGGTAAGTTCAAGAAGGATAAATTTAAAAGAGAGTTCCTAGACTACTTAAAACTTGAGTCTGAGCTTTAATGATTTCTCATAATCTATATATATACAATTCACTAACTAGCTCTAAAGAGAAATTTAAACCTCTTCGAAAAAATTCAGTAGGAATGTACGTATGTGGTCCCACTGTTTACAGCGATATACACCTTGGTAACTGTAGAACATTCATTTCATTCGATATTATTTTTAGGTATCTTAAACATCTTGGATACAATGTTAGATATGTAAGGAATATAACTGATGTTGGCCATCTTGAAGACACTGGAGAAGATAAAATATCAAAGAAAGCCAAGGTTGAGCAACTTGAACCAATGGAAATTGCCCAAAAATACTCAAATAGCTTTAAAGAAGTTCTCAAAAAGTTTAATGTATTAAACCCTAGTATTGAACCCATTGCATCAGGACATATTACGGAACAGATTTTGATAATAGAGGACCTATTAGAAAAAAATCTTGCCTACATTTCAAATGGCTCTGTGTATTTTGATATTTCTAAGTATAATGAAATAGACTCCTATGGAAAATTATCAGGCAGAGACTTGGATAAAATTAAATCTAACTCAAGAAATCTTAACAGTCAAGATGATAAAATTAATGAGTTTGATTTTGCTTTATGGAAAAAAGCTGATAAAAACCACCTTATGAAGTGGAATTCTCCCTGGAGTTTGGGATTCCCTGGATGGCATCTTGAATGTACTGCAATGAGCAACAAATATCTTGGTGATGAATTTGATATTCATGGAGGTGGAATAGACTTAAAGTTTCCTCATCACGATTGTGAGATTGCTCAAGCAGTTGGATATACTGGAAAACAACCTGCTAAATTTTGGATCCATACTAATATGTTAACATTAAATAATAAAAAAATGTCTAAATCTTTAGATAACAACATTTTACCGGATGAATTGTTCTCAGGTAAAAATGACATTTTTTCAAAATCATATGACCCAAATATTATAAGATTCTTCTTTCTTCAAGCTAATTATAGAAATGAACTTGATATTAGTGAGGATGCAATTCAATCCTCAGAAAAAGGTTTCAATAGATTAGTAGAGATGATAGAAAGGTTAAATAATGTAAAAGTCTCTAAGACAAATAGTGATAAGATTTTAAAAAGTATTAAAGATTGGGAAAAAAAATGTTACTCTTGTTTGGATGATGATTTTAATACACCTATGTTAATTGCTGAAATATTCAATTCCTCAAAATTAATCAATCAAATTGAAGTAAATGGGAATTTTGGAGACAGAGAACGAGAATATTTTTTAAATTTATTTGACACTATTTTAAATAAAATTTTAGGATTAAATTATACAAAACCAACTTCAGATAATAACTCAATTCTTGAAATATTACTAGATATTAGAGATGAAGCTAGATTCAAAAAAAACTTTCAATTATCTGACTCAATAAGAGACCGATTAAATAAAAAAGGAATCAAAATAAATGATAAAGATTAGCAGAATTTTCGCTCTTCCTTTTATATTCTTAATTAAAATCTATCAGATTTTTATCTCACCTATCCTTGGAAGTAATTGTAGATACACCCCTACATGTTCTCAATATGGAATTATTGCCCTTAAAAAATATGGTATTTTAAAAGGAAGTATTCTTACAGCGAAAAGAATAGCAAAATGTAATTCACTATTTAAGGGGGGCTATGACCCAGTGCCATAAATAATACTTATATTTAGAAATGATAATTTCTCAAATTAAATGGTCTCCAACAGAGTATTTTGAAATATTTGGTTTTCAAGTCTACATTTATAGCTTGATGTTCATACTTGCATTTCTTTTAGGTTATAATCTAGTAAAATCATTTTTTATAAAAGAAAAAGTAGATGAAAAATATCTTGATCCATTATTAATATACCTTGTCCTATCCGTTTTTCTTGGAGCTAGATTAGGGGAAGTTATTTTCTATCAATGGGGATACTATCAAAATCATTTAATCGAAATATTATTACCTATTCAGGAATCACCAAATTCATCAATATTAGGATTAATTGATGGCTATAAATTTACAGGTTTTAGGGGTCTTGCAAGTCATGGAGCTGCAATTGGTATGACTATCGGTTTACTAATATTCAAAAGAAAATATGATTTTAAGAGCCTTCTATGGATTTTTGACAGGCTCACAATTCCAACTGCAATTGGTGCGGCATTTGTTAGAATAGGAAATTTTTTTAATTCAGAAATTCTCGGTAAATATACTGATAATGATTGGGGAGTTATTTTTGAAAATAGAGGTGAAATATTACCCAGACATCCAGCGCAATTATATGAATCATTTGGATACATAATTCTTTTTGTTATTCTTTACATTTTATATCAAAGATCAACAATAAGAAATAATGAGGGGAGATTGTTTGGGTATTTTTTAATTGGTCTATTTACTATTAGATTTATCGTAGAATTTGTAAAAGAAAGTCAAGGTGGTATCGAAACATTTCTTCCAGGTCTCTCAACAGGTCAATGGTTAAGTATACCATTTGTTTTGATAGGAATTATATTTTTGTTTATCAGTAAAAAAAAGGAAGTTAACTAACTTTCTTTATATAAGAGTCGAACATAATTGGAGTAGCAATAAATACAGAAGAGTAAGTACCAACCATTACGCCAATGATTAAAGCAAACATAAATCCTCTGATTGACTCTCCACCAAAAATAAAAATTGCTATTAGAACAATAAGTGTTGTTAGTGAGGTATTAAGAGTTCTACTTAAGGTACTATTCAATGCTGTATTAACAGTAGTTTCATTATCCCAAGATTTATGAATTCGGAAAAATTCTCTTATTCTATCAAAAACAACTACTGTATCATTGAGCGAATAACCAATTACGGTTAATAGTGCAGCTATAAATGCTTGGTTTATTTCCATATTAAATGGCATTATCTTGTATGTTAGAGAAAAAATACCAAGAACAATTAAAACATCATGAAATACAGCAGATACTGCCCCGAGCGAAAATTGCCATTTTTGAAATCTTAATAAAATATAAAAGAAAACAATTACAAGTGAACCAAAAATTGCCCATACAGAATTTTGTTTAATATCATCTGCAATGGTTGGTCCAACTTTAATACTGGACATAATACCTACATCCTCACCTGCTGTAAATTCGGTATATGAAATTTGATTATTATACTGTTCATTAAGATTATCAAAAAGCATGTTTTTTATTTCATCGTCAACAGCGAGACCTTCTTGATCGACTTTATATTTAGTAGTAATTTTTAATTGATTTGATGCACCAAAAGTTTTAACTTCAGCACTACCAAATGCATTATTTAGTGAAGATTCAATATCAGAAGACTTAACCTCTTTGTCAAATCTGACAATATATGATCTCCCACCTAAGAAATCCACACCTTGATTTAAGCCTTGAAATAAAAGAGAGCTAATACTGATTAAAATCAGAGTTGCAGATATGACATATGTTGCTTTTCTCTTTCCTAAGAATTTAATTTTTAAGTTACTAAATAAATCTTTTGTAGATTTTGTTGAAAAAGATAACTTTCCTGACTTAAATACCTTGTTATCAATTAATAACCTTGTAATGAAAATTGCAGTAAATAATGATGTTGCAATACCAATTAGTAGTGTTGTTGCAAATCCTTTAATTGGACCTGTACCAAAAATATATAATACAAGAGCTGTTAGTCCAGTTGTAATATTTGCATCTAGTATTGAGGATAAAGCATTATTAAATCCATCATTTATTGATTGCTTCAGGCCCTTTTCTTTTCTTAATTCCTCTCTAACTCTTTCAAAAATGAGAACATTTGCATCTACAGATATACCTATCGTTAAAACAATACCTGCTATTCCAGGAAGTGTCAATACAGCTCCAAGTCCTGCTAAAATTCCAAATATTAAAACAATATTAAGTATTAATGCAACATCAGCAAATATACCTGAAGGACCATAGTAAAAAATCATCCATATTAATACGAATGTTAGTGCTATAAGAAAGGAATATATACCACTATCAATTGCTTCTTGACCAAGAGAGGGGCCTACAACTTCAGATTGAATAATAGTTGCTGAAGCAGGCAACTTACCTGCTCTTAAGACGTTGGCTAAATCAATTGCCTCATTTAGGTCAAAGTCACCCGTGATCTCAGATCTACCTCCACTAATTGCTCCTCTAGTAACTCCAGGTGCAGAATAAATAATATCGTCTAATACAATTGCAATGCTTGAATTTTGAGCATACGCTATACCAGTTAAATCCTCCCATATTCTTGCCCCTTGAGCATTCATCTGCATTGATACAGCTGCATTTCCAACAGCATCATAACTTTGTGAAGCGTCTACAACAACACCACCACTTAAAGGGGGTGTATCATCTCTATTTGATTTAATTGCATATAAACTTGTTAAACCGTCAGTATCTTGTTTACCCCACAGGAATTTTGCATATCTATATTCTCTTGGAAGAAGTTTTCTAACTTCGGGAAGTGATAGATATGAATCAATTATCTCCTGATCTCTTGGTAAAAATCTTGCAATTATTGGTCCACCTTGAAAACTATATGCTCTGACTAGACTTAGAATTGGACTTGAGGTATTTTGAATTGAGTCAGAAGTCTGTTCAATCTCTGATAAAAGATCATCTATACTAGATTCATCAGGCTTTGATTCTGTTTCTGTATTTATGGATGCTAAATATTGATCAGCTGATACAAGGAAGTCTAATAATTCTTCATTTTTAAATGTTTCCCAAAATTCTAACTGAGCAGTACTTTGTAACAAGTTCTGAATTCTATCTACATCTTTCGCGCCAGGTAATTCAATTAGTATCCTTCCAGAATTACCAAGTCTTTGAATGTTTGGTTGAGTCACTCCAAATTTGTCAATACGTTTTCTTAAAACCTCAAATGCAGAAACAATTGATTCATCAACTTTTGTTCTAAGTATAGATTTAATGTCATCATCTGACGTATCAAAAGAGACATCTGAACTTAATGTTCTGTTACCAAAAATTTCTGGAGATGTTAATCTACTTGGATCATTATTTGAATCAAAAGCATCAAAAAAAGATTCTAAATAAGTCTGGTCTGATTGTTTTTGGAGCTCATCAGCATCGTCAAGCGATTGAATAAATTTTTGATTTACTGAATTTTCAGAAAGACCCTTAAGTAAGTCTTTAATTGAAATTTGAAGGATGACATTAATTCCACCTTTTAAATCAAGCCCTTGATTTAATTCTTTTTGTTTAGCATCATTGTATGATGAATACATCAATACTGGTAAATCACCTATGGAGTCAAGAAATCTTATTTCTTCACTAGCTCTTTTTTCTGCAAAAGAAATTTCGTCTTCAGATATTTTTTCAGTAGCTGCTTTTCTTGCTTTATTCTCAAGCGTTGAGGATATAAAAGTAAAAGACAATTGGTATACACTTACGATACCAAATAAAATTGCGAAAGTTTTAATTAATGAATTTCCTTGCATGATACAATTTTAATGCCTGCAAATATAACATTTGAATATTGAACGAGCAACTTTATCTAAATTAAACCATCCAAGGCTAAATTGGTTTGTTTTACAGCTTTAACACTATTTTCAAACATTTCAATTTCATTTTTATTAATATCCAAATCAACAACTTCCTCAAATCCCTTTTTTCCAATTATTACAGGGACTCCTATGCACAAATCCCTAGCATTATACTCCCCCTCTAGATATACTGAGCAGGGAAGTATTTCTTTTGTGTCATTGATTATTGCATTAACTAGATATGAAACTGAGGCTCCTGGTGCATACCAAGCAGAAGTACCTAATAGTTTCGTTAGAGTTGCTCCACCAACCATAGTATCTGAAGAAATTTTTCCAAGTATATCTTTTGAAACAATCTCAGATAAGAGCCTATCCTTGCATTTTGAAATAGAGGTTAAAGGAATCATTGTTGTATCTCCATGACCACCAATAACCATAGCATCAATATCATGTTGATTGAAATTAGTTTCTAAGGAAATGTAAGTCTTAAATCTTGAGCTATCTAGGATACCCCCCATTCCTATCACCCTATTCTTAGGTATATCAAATGATTTGTTTACTAAATATGTCATCGTATCCATTGGGTTAGATACAACAATTATTATTGACTGAGGAGAATATTTCAATAAGTTTTCTGAAACAGACTTTACTATGCCTGCGTTAATTCCAATTAACTCCTCTCTTGTCATACCAGGTTTTCGTGGTATTCCTGATGTTATTACTACAACATCACTATTAGAAGTTCTGGAATAGTCATTAGTGACTCCAGTAACTTTTGATTTAAATCCAAGTGTTGAGGAAGTTTGAGTTAGATCAAGAGCCTTACCTTCAGCAAAACCGTCTTTTATATCAAGTATAACAATTTCTTCTACAATTTCTTTAATTAGGATATATTCTGCACAGGACGCTCCGACATTACCTGCACCAACGATACTAACTTTCATATTTAAACATCTATTTTTGCATAAACTGCATTATCCTCAATAAATTTTCTTCTTGGAGGAACATCATCACCCATCAAAGTTGAAAACCATCTTTCAGCTTCTTGAGAATTATCAAAATTTAAAGATATTTGTCTTAATGTCCTAGACTCTGGATTCATAGTTGTATCCCATAATTGATCAGCATTCATTTCTCCTAAACCTTTATACCTTTGGATTGAAACACCTGAACCAAAATCTTTAGCATAATTATCTCTTTCTTTATCATCCCATGCATAAACTTTTTTATTACCTTTTTTAACTAGATAAAGAGGTGGTGTAGCAATATATATATTTCCAGCTTCAACAAGCTCTCTCATGTATCTAAAGAAAAAAGTTAGTATTAAAGTTGATATATGACTTCCATCAACATCAGCATCACACATAATAATTATTTTATGATACCTTAATTTCTCTAGGTTAAGAGCCTTGCTATCTTCCTCCGTTCCAACAGAGACTCCTAATGCGGTATATATATTTCTAATCTCTTCATTTTCAAAAACTCTGTGTTGTTGAGCCTTCTCTACATTTAATATTTTACCCCTTAAAGGAAGAATAGCTTGAAAAACTCGATCTCTACCCTGTTTGGCAGTACCTCCAGCAGAGTCACCCTCAACCAAAAATACTTCACACTTTGAAGGGTCTGTCTCTGAACAATCAGATAGTTTTCCTGGAAGACCGCCACCGGTCATTACAGTTTTTCTCTGGATCATTTCTCTTGCTTGTCTTGCAGCATTTCTTGCCTGAGCAGCCAGAATTACTTTTTGAACAATTATTTTTGAATCTTCTGGATTCTCCTCTAGATAATCCTCAAGCATTTGAGATACTGATTGAGATACAGCAGAACTCACTTCTCTATTACCTAATTTAGTTTTTGTTTGACCCTCAAATTGAGGCTCTGCTACCTTTACAGATATGACAGCAGTCAGACCTTCTCTAAAATCATCACCTGATATATCAAATTTCAGTTTATCAGTGAGTCCTGAGGATTCAGCATACTTTTTTAGTGTGTTAGTTAAACCTCTTCTAAATCCTGACAAATGAGTACCTCCTTCGTGTGTATTTATATTATTTACATATGAGTGGAGATTTTCTGAGAAAGATGAATTGTATATCATAGCAACCTCAACAGGGATTCCATTCTTCTCACCTTCCATTTTAATAATATTGTTAATTATAGGTTCTCTAGATTCGTCCAAATACTTAATAAATTCACTTAGACCTTCTTTTGAGTGAAAAGACTCTGACATGGGATTTCCATCCTTATCTTTTTTTCTATTGTCTAAAATTGAAATTATAATCCCTTTATTAAGAAAAGATAGTTCTCTCATTCTCTTTGACAGGATCTCATAACTAAAATCAGTTATTTCTTTAAAAATTTCTTTATCAGGTGTGAATCTCACAAGTGTTCCTCTCTTATCTGATTTGCCAACCTCTTTTACAGGACCATTAGGTTTACCTTTATTGTAATGCTGTTCATATTCCTTACCTTCTCTAAAAACCCTAGCAGTCAAAGACTCTGATAATGCGTTAACACAAGATACACCTACACCATGAAGTCCACCTGAAACTTTATAGGAATCTTTATCAAATTTTCCTCCAGCTCCAATTTTTGTCATTACAACCTCTAGTGCAGATACACCTTCCTTTTTATGCAGTCCAACAGGTATACCTCTTCCATTATCCTCAACAGTTAGGCTTAAATCTTGATTAATTTCAATTGATATTTCAGAACAATAACCTGCCATAGCCTCATCAATTGAGTTATCAACTACCTCGTAGACTAAATGATGAAGGCCGCGAGACCCTACATCCCCTATATACATTGATGGTCTCTTTCTGACATGTTCCATACCCTCCAGGGCCTGAATACTGTCTGCAGAATATTGGTTTTTCTTATTACTTGTAGACATTTTTTAGGTTAAAAATATATACGTAAATATACTAAAAAATGAAGGGGTAAAAAAGCTGAAAAAGCCAGTATTTATAGTAAACTTATCAACATTTTATTCATAAGATTTATTATGAATATTGGAGATTGAACGACCACTTGGATCATTCATATTTTTAAATGCTTCATCCCATAGAAGAGCTTGTGGTGTACTACAAGCAACAGACGGTACAGATGGAACAGATTTTGCAGCGGCATCACTGGAAAAATGATCATTAAATATTGTCCTATAGTAGAATTCTTCCTTATTCTGCGGTGGATTGATGGGAAATATATTTGATAAATTTTTAAATTCTGAATCAGAGACTTCATTTTCAACAAGTTCTTTTAAACTATCAATCCAAGAGTATCCAACTCCATCAGAGAATTGTTCCTTTTGTCTCCAAAGAACACTCTCGGGTAAATAGTCTTTAAAAGCTTCTCTTAAAACCCACTTTTCAATTCTACCATTTTTAATCATTTTATCTTCAGGGTTTATTTCCATGGCTACATCAATAAATTGCTTATCAAGAAAGGGGACTCTACCCTCAATTCCCCATGCAGCTAGGGACTTATTTGCCCTTAAACAATCGTATTGGTGAAGTTTATTAAGTTTTCTAACTGTTTCTTCATGGAATTCTTTTGAATTAGGTGCTTTATGAAAATAAAGATATCCACCAAATAATTCGTCAGCTCCCTCACCTGAAAGCACCATTTTTATTCCCAGTGATTTAATTGCTCTTGCCATCAAGTACATCGGTGTAGAAGCTCTTACTGTCGTTACATCGTAGGTTTCTAGGTGGTAAATTACGTCCCTAATGGCATCTATTCCCTCTTGTACTGTAAAATTAATTTCATGATGGACAGTTCCGATATGATCTGCAACTATTTTTGCAGCTTTTAAATCAGGTGCTCCCTTTAATCCAACAGAAAAAGAGTGAAGTTGAGGCCACCAAGCATCTTGCTTATCATCAGACTCAATCCTTTTGGATGCAAACTTTTTTGCAAGCGCAGAGGTAATTGAGGAATCTAATCCCCCAGATAACAGAACGCCGTATGGTACATCACTCATCAATTGTCTCTTTACTGCAGCTGATAGGGAATCATGAATTTCTTTAATTTTTGTTTCTGAATCTTTTACACTTTCATATGATTTCCATTTAGGATTATACCAATTTGTTAATTTATCAGTTTTACTATCTAAATAATGGCCAGGTGGAAACAGCTCAATCTTGTTACATACACCCTCTAAAGATTTAAGTTCAGATGAAACGTAAAAGATGTTTTCTTTGTCCCAACCCATATATAAGGGAATTATACCGATATGATCTCTAGCTATTAAATATTTATTGTCAGATGAATCATATAAAGCAAAAGCAAAAATCCCGTTAAGATCGTTTAAAAAGCTAATCCCTTTCTTTTCATAAAGTGCTAGAATAACTTCACAATCTGATTCTGTCTTGAAATTATAATCTGGAGTATATTTTTTTTTTAGATCTATATGATTATATATTTCCCCGTTAACAGCTATTACTTTATTACCATCATCAGAAATTATAGGTTGTTTACCAGAGGTAGGGTCTACAATAGCTAACCTTTCATGTGCTAGAACAGCATTGCTATCTGAATATATTCCACTCCAATCAGGGCCACGATGTCTTACCTTCTTGGCCATTTTTAGGACATTAGACCTTACAGAATTACTACTGTTTTTTATATCAAAAGCACAAACAATCCCACACATATGTTAATTGTATCTTCTGTTAAACACTAATTCACCATTTACGAAGGTTGCAACAACTTTAGTAGAAGGTATTCTGGTCTCTAAAGATTTTGTAATATCATTATCAAGAATAATAAAATCAGCATCTTTTCCAACTTCAATACTTCCTTTTTCATTTTCTTCAAAATTAGCATATGCACCGAAAATTGTCATTGCATAAAGAGCATCAGTTCTGTTAATCATATTCTCCATTTGAAATCCATCCTCTGGGTATCCGTCTTTATCTTTTCTTACAGTTGCAGAGTAAAATGTCATAATTGGGTTAATATCCTCAACTGGAAAATCAGTACCAAAAGCAATAACTTTGGATTTTTCAAAAAGATCTTGGTAAGCATATGCATGCTTTGCTCTTTGCATGCCTATTCGATCATAAAGCCAATACATATCACTAGTTGCATGTGTTGGTTGCACAGAGGGAATAATTTTTTGATTAAATAATTCGATATCATCTTCTTTTAAAATTTGAGCATGCTCAACACGCCACCTTGGATCTCTATAATTAAACAAGGCATCTCTGTATGCATTAAGTACAACCCTATTTGCATTATCACCAATTGCGTGAGTATTTAATTGGAAACCAGTACCAGCTAATTTAAATGCTAAACTTTTAATTGAATCAGCTGGAGTTATCATCAAACCATAATATCCTTTTTTGTCAGAATATTCGTCTATCATGCTTGCACCCCTTGAACCTAGTGCACCGTCAGCAAGAACCTTGACTGATCTAACATTTAGCCTATCTGTTTTATAGGGACCCTGACTTAAATAATAATCAACATCAGGTCCATTTTCAATCATTGCATAAATTTTTATTTTAAGAATTCCTGACTTTTGTAAACTATCAATTAATTCAATTTGTTTTCTGGAAATACCTGCTTCTGAGACAGTTGTTAATCCATTTTCAAATGCCATCTCTTGTGCAGAGAGAAGTGCCTTTATTGATTCTTCTTGAGTCGGTTCAGGAATTATATTATTGATTAGTTGCATTGAATTATCAACCAACACACCTGTTAATTTACCATTTAATTTGACAAACTCCCCACCATCAATTTTTGAGGAGTAATTAATATCAGCAAGATTTAATGCAAAGTCATTTACTATATATGCATGGCCATCAATTCTTTCCAAAATAACAGGTTTATCAGGAAATGCTTGATTTAGTAATTTGTTAGTGGGTAGCGATTTAACTTTCCAATCATTTTGGTCCCAACCTCTTCCAACAATAAGTTTTTTGTTATTTACCTTATCGAACTCTATTACTTTTTCAACTATCTCATCAAAACTTTTTGTACCCTTTAGATCTAACTGTGCGTTAGAAAACCCGAGACCATAAAAATGTGCATGAGAATCAATAAAACCAGGATAAATTGGGAGGCCTTCAGCATTTACAATATTGGATGATGAAAATTTAGTCATTACCGATTCATCTCCAACATAAATAAATTTTCCATCTTTTACAGCAAAAGCAGTAGCTGATGTGCTTTGATCATTTGATGTAAAAACATCAGCATTATAAACAATTAAGTCAACTTGTTCATCACAAGAAGTAAGGAAAATAAGTATTAGTATTAATAATTTTTTACCCATAAAAGTTAAATACAAATAAAGGCAAATGAATGAAATCTAACAAAAAAAACTAAATAATAATTAACAATGAAGTATTACAATAATTTGTTATTTTGGCATAGACAATTTTTCATGTTAGTAGAAATAGAAAATACTGATCTCTCAATTGGGAATGATGACATATTAAAGAATATAAATTTTAATTTATCTAAAGGTGAAATGAAATTTCTAATAGGTAAAACAGGTAGTGGAAAGACTACCTTCATAAATTCCATTTTTGGAAATTTAAAACCTTCTAAATCTGATTTATTTAAAGTGATAGATTATGATATTAATAATTTAAGTGAATATAATATTCCTTATTTAAGAAGAAAAATTGGATTTGTCTTTCAAGATTTTAAACTTTTAAATGACAGAAGCATAAGAGACAATCTTAGATTTGTTCTAGAGGCTACTGGTTGGAAAGAAATAAACGAAATTAATAATCAAATTAGCAAAGTACTTGAACTAGTTGGGTTTAACTTACCTATTAGTAAGTTCCCCAACGAGTTATCAGGAGGAGAACAGCAAAGGGTTGCAATTGCTAGGTCAATGTTAAATGACCCAGAATTAATTATTGCAGATGAACCAACAGGTAATCTAGATCCAGAAACTAGTTCAGAAATAATTTCTCTATTTAAAAAACTCAATTCTATGGGCACATCAATGATTATTGCCACTCATGATTATAATTTAATCTTTAAATTAGACGGTGAGGTATATAAGTGTGAAGATGGAAGTATATTTGAAGTCAAAAGAAAATAAATATGATTACAGATAATATACCAAAAGAAAAATTTCTATTAATTGCTGGCCCTTGTGCAATTGAAGGGGGTGACATAGCTTTTCATATTGCTGAAAAGCTTGTCTCAATAGCTTCAAAACTATCTTTACCACTTGTATTTAAAGGAAGTTACAGAAAAGCAAACAGAACGAGACTTGATAGTTTTACTGGAATTGGAGATTTAAAAGCATTAAAAATATTAAAGAAGATAAAATCTGAGTTTGATGTTCCAGTTACAACAGATATTCACGGCAAGGATGAAGCTAAACTAGCTGCAGAATATGTTGATATAATCCAAATTCCAGCTTTTTTAGCTAGACAGACTGACATACTCGTAAATGCAGCTGAGACTGGAAAAGAAATTAATATAAAAAAAGGACAATTTATGAGTGTTGAAAGCATGAAATATGCAGTTGATAAAGTTAAACTATCAGGGAATAACAATGTTATGCTCACAGAAAGAGGGACACAATTTGGGTACAATGACCTTATTGTTGACTTTAGAGGAATTGAAGAGTTAAATAAAATTGCACCAACAATTTTAGATGTGACTCACTCAGTTCAGAAACCAAATCAAGTTTCAGGAATTACTGGAGGAAGTCCTAAGCATATTGAGTCGATAGCAAGAGCTGGAATGGTGAATAATATAGATGGGATCTTTATTGAAACACATACTAATCCATCAGAAGCAAAAAGTGATGGATCAAACATGTTAGATATCAAAAACTTAGAAAGATTATTATCTAACCTTATACAATTAAGAGAGACATCCTCTAAACTATTATCTTAATTATCATATCTTTGCAAATCTATTGTACTTTGAAATTTTGGGGTCGACAGGTTTTGACAGCAAGACTAATTTTTTTATTAGCAGGTCGAGAATTGAAAATAAACTCGTAAAATTAATTTTCAAACTTTAAATGGCGAAAACAACTACGCTCTAGCTGCATAATTGACTGAATTATAGTAAGTTTTTGCGAATCTCAACTAGGTTGAGAAGCTAGATATTTCATAAATACTTTGATTAACAGTTTTTATATATGAGATACCATTAAGTTAATCTAGAGTTTTATTATCACTGTATAAAACTTAAAATTTAAGTGATAAGGATAATATTTTGGTTGTTATCTACCAAGTATTTTCTCGAAAATTTAAAGATAAATAAGCTTGTAGAAAGTAATTAAATTACTTGTATGGACGCGGGTTCGAATCCCGCCGACTCCACAATTTTTTTATTAATTTATATTTAACTAATCCACTAAAAATCTGGTAATTTTTCAATATGCATGTATAATTATTGAAAATATCTCATTTGATTATAAGAATTACTAATATTGAAATTTTTTTTTCCTTTCTAATTAACTTTTTTTTAAATTAGTGTTTTAACTTAAATCAATTAACATATGAAATACATTTATATTGCATTAACATTAATGCTAAGTCTATCGTTAAATTCACAGTACGTTCAGATGTATGCTGTTGATCTAAATGAAGGATCAGAGGATGATTATCTGCAACTAGAAAAATTTTGGTCTGAAATTCATGAAGAAGCACTTTCTCAAGGATCACATAATGGTTGGTCTGTTTGGAAAAGAACTCCTAAAGAGGGTGATTCTGAATCAGCACCTGAATATTTTATTTTTGAGGCATATTCGTCTACTGAACAAATGGAATCAGGTTACAATGCATTAGAAATTGCCAGAAAAGTATACAAAGGTAAAATGTCAAATAAAAAAATACAACAAATGGTTCAGGGAGGACCAACAGATTCAAGTAAAGAGCGACGAATATACCAATTAGAAGGTGTAACAGGCACTGTCTTGGTTGGAGGTAGTATAAAACCAGGAGATATTGCTTCTATTAATCTCATGTCCAAAAAAACAGACGATTTTGAAAAATATGAGTCAGAAATTTGGAAACCAATTGCAGAAAATAATATATTAAATGGAAGTCTTAGACAATGGGCAATTGTAAAAGTCATTAATAGATCTGAAAATGCATACACTGAATGGTCTCACTTAGCCTGGAATTTACGTGGAAATACAAAAAATGTTGAATATCCATCTGGTTTTGAATGGGAAAAAATGTGGGAGGGCTTTCAGTCTTCCAGAGATATGTCAGATTCAACTGAACTTACATGTGTATATGCAGTCAACTAACTATAAATAATTAACTATGAAAAAAATAATCTTTATTTTAACACTTTTATTTTCAACAAATTTAATTTCTCAGTCTACTCAGTGGCTCCCAATGGTTATTAATGAGGGAAAAGATGCTGAGTACCTTGAACTAGAGAAAAATTGGATGCAAATTAACCAAGCTCTTATAGATGATGGTTACATAAATAACTGGTCTGTTTGGAAGAGAACTCGCAAAGAAGGAGATGATGGATGGGCTCAATATTTTGTAATTATTGGTAATAATGATGAAATGTCATTTGACTCTAATGAATTTAATAATTATTTAAGAAAAGTATTTAAGGGTAAAAGTCAAAGAGCGATCCAAAAAATGATATCAAATAATGGGATTTTTTCTGAAAGAAGAAATCTGTTATTAAATTGGGTAGGTGGAACAATTTACTCTGGATCTGATTTGGTTCCCGGTGATAAAATGTACTTTCATTACATGACTCAAAAAAATGATAATTTTGAAGATTTAGAAATGAATGTCTGGAAGCCGATCGCAGATGATCAAATTTTAGATGGCATAAGAAAATTTTGGGGATTAGCAAAAATTGATCAGAAGAGTGAAAACTTTACAGGAGTTTACACACATCTTGCTATTAATATAATGAATGGAGATACATTTAATCAAACACAAGACTCATACACAGATTGGAACTTTGAAACAATTCAACTTATGAGTTTAGTTCAAGATTCAAGAGATATGCTTGATGCAGAGGAACTTACTTTAATATATATTGCAAACTAAATAACTAATTATGAAAAAATTTATTCTATTACTTACATTAATATTTACACTAACTGTTAATTCTCAATATGTGATTTTGAGTGCCATTTCACTAAATGAAGGAGCAGAATCTGATTATTTAAAACTTGAAGAATTTTTTAATCCTATTCATGATGCTGCTATAGAAGCTGGTATTCAAAATGGACAAACACTTTATAAAGTAACTTCAGAAAGTGATTCTGAAAACGGACCTAATTATGTTATTCTAACTACTTTTAGCTCAAAAGAACAACTTGATAATTATAATCAAAGTTGGGCAAACAATGATTGGCTGCCTTTTGCACAAAATGTTTATAAAGGTAAAATGTCAAAAAGATCAGTTCAAAGAATTATGAACTCAATTGGTACCTTTAGTAATGAGAGAAGAAATTATCATATTCAAGTCACAGATGCAACTATTTCAGCTGGAGGCGATTTAAAACCAGGTGATGTAGCTTTTATGTTACCTATGACTAAAAAGACTGATGATTTTGAGAGCTATGAATCCAAGATATGGAAACCAATTGCTGAGAGATTAATCCTTGATGGAAATCACAGATTCTGGGCTTTAGGAAATGTATATGAGAGAACTGAAAATGCTTATGATTATATGACACATTTTGCTTACAATTTAGCTTACAGTGATTTCAACTTATTTGAATATGTGCAAAATCAAATGAATAGCTCTTTTGAAATGCAAAAATTATGGGAAGGAATTGTGTCATCAAGAGATATGGCTGACCCAATTTATTTGGAAGTTATCTCTACTCACTAAATTCAATCATTATTAAAAATAATTTAAACTTAAATATTTAACCAAAAACAATTAATATGAAAAAAATAATATATTCAATATTCGCTATTTTTTTAGCGTTTACGGTAAACGCACAATATACAATTATGAGTGCAGTTGATCTTAAAGATGGTGCCGAACAAGACTATCTTGAGCTTGAAAAATTCTGGAGTCCTCTTCATGAAAAAGCAATTGAGGAAGGTGTTGAAAATTTTCAAGCAGTTTTTAAAGTAATACAAAGTAATGACGAAAGTGATATTGCTGCTGATTATATAATCTTAACTGGATTTTCAAGTAAAGAACAGCTTGACGCTTATAATTCATCTGTAATTGAAACATTCCAAAATATTGCCTATGATGTTTACAAAGGTAAAATGTCTAGACGTGCAATAAATAGTATGTTTTCAGGTGAATCTCTTGATAACGGAAGAAGAAATTATCATTTAGTCGGTGTTGATGGAACTATATGGGCAGGTGGTCAACTTAAAGTTGGAGACAGAATGAATATTACTACAACAATGGCTAAATCAGAAGATTTTGTGGATCTAGAAACAAAATATGTAAAACCAATAATGGAACAACTAATTCTTAAAGGTCAACATAGATGGTGGGGTCTTAGTGAAATTTACGAAACTTCAGAAAATGCATATGATGGAATTTCTCATATGTTCTTTAACCTACCTGTCGAAGGAGCTACGGAAGGTTTATGGTCTGAATCTCAAAAAACTTTCACTGGACAAAAAATGATACAATTAGTTGGTGCAGCCAGTAGTCATCAAACACAGGGCTCCATGGAAGTTGTATATGTTCACTCCCAATAATTTTATAAATAATAAAAAAAACCCACCATTATCGGTGGGTTTTTTATTTTTGTAAAATGTTTAAAGATCAAATTTTTAATTTTTTTTCAAATTATGGTTTAAATTCTGGTTTATCAACACTGTTTACATCATTATTAATTGCTATAACGATTCTACTTGTTGTAATTACAATAAACTATATAACAAAAAAAATTATATTATCTTTTTTTAAAAGAATTGCAAAATCAACTTCATCAAAATTTGATGATCTATTGATAAAAAACAAAGTTCCTATTCTTTTATCATTCATCCCATCACTATTTTTTCTTTATATAGTTATTCCCACTTATGTAGAAAATCTTGTAATTGTAATTGAGGCAATCACAATTGTTTTATTCATAATAACTGTGAAATCAGTTCTTGGAACTGTAAAAGATTACTTTAAGTTGAGTTCTTCTTTAAAACACATTCCGATAGACAGCTATATTCAGGTTGTAATGATTTTCATTTGGTTTGTTGGTATAATATTAATTTTGTCTGTACTTACAGGAAGAGAAATTGGTACATTTTTAGCATCACTTGGTGCTCTTTCAGCTATAATTATATTAGTATTTAGGGACACTATATTAGGATTTGTATCTAGTATTCAAATTACTGTAAATGATACTGTGAGGATTGGTGATTGGATAACAATGAAAGGTTCCGATGCAGACGGCACAGTAATAGAGGTAAATCTGTCTACTGTTAAAGTTCAAAACTTTGATAATACGATTACAACAATACCTACATATAAATTAGTATCAGATTCTTTTATTAATTGGAGAGGTATGGAAGAATCAAAAGGAAGAAGGATTAAAAGGTCACTTTTAATAAAACCTAGTTCAGTTCGTTTTTTAGAAGATAAAGAAATAGTTGAACTAAAAAAAGTTAGACTAATTAAAGATTACTTGACTCAGAGAAGTAGTGAAATTAAGTTATACAATCAAAAAGAAAATGCTGACAAGACTATGCTTTTAAATGGAAGAAACTTAACAAATTTTGGAGTATTTAGAAAGTATATTGAAGAATATTTAAAAGCTCACCCAATGACTAATGAAAATCTTACTTTAATGTGTAGACAGCTTGAACCAACATCTCAAGGAATACCAATTCAAATCTATACTTTTTCAAAAGATAAAGAGTGGACAAAATATGAGGCCTTAACCTCTGACATCTTTGACCACCTATTATCTTCTGTTAAATACTTTAAACTAGAGTGTTTTGAACTAAATCAATCTCACAATTAATCTTCAATAATAATTGGCGTTCCCAAACTTTCAATTTGATTTGCTAATTTTTTGACATCATTGTTAAACTTACTCATTCTTGGCTCAAGTCTTTGATACATTTCTTTAGCAATATCTAAACTTTTCATGTGTTGCTTAGTAGGTCCATATGTATTAGAGCTATAACCAGTTCCTTCAATTGAATTATAAACTCTGTCCATAATAGTTTGAAAATCCTTTTCTCCTACACCTTCATTTCTTGCTCCTTTAGATTCATATCCATTAATTTTTATGCTAATTTGTGTTTTTTCATCCGATAAATCATAAATAGACTTAATTAAAACATTATTTTCAGAGCTCAAGAACTTAACATTTTTCTCTAACAGTTCTAATATATCCGCAGACTTAGAATATTGCTTCTCCATTTCTACAACAGTTTGAATAAAATTGGCAGCATTATCAAAATGTGTATCATGGAGATTAGATATTGGATTTTTTAATATGTTTTCTCTGACTCTTTCAACCTGGAATGATACATTATCTGTTAGCTTAGATATTTCTCCATCAATATTTTTGAATATTGCAGCAGAATAATTTCCTGGTTTTACATTCAATCTAATTTCTCCATACCTCTTAGAGTCTGAATATGAAACTGTAGGTATAGATCTTTTAAGATCCCAATTTATATTATTTAACCCTTTTCTTCTTGATCCATAAATTTTTTCAACTAATTGATTTTGATTATCTCTTATTTCAACAAAAATTTTAGGGGAAATTTCATTAATTTCCATTTCAAGATAATCCCATCCAGGGAAATCAATATCATCATAATTTCCTTGATTTTCAATTAATTTTCTTTTAATACTTTCTATTGTTGATAAATCAAGCTGAGTTTCTTGGAGTAATCTTTCCGTGCTTTCATTTATTACACTTTTAGGAGTGTCATATCCAGATCTTATAAGCTCTTCTTGAATTGATCCAGATATTATACCATCAAGTTCAGAATCTTTTCTATTTTCAAACATAGTCTTATATGTATTACTTAAGTGATATTTAAAATTAATTCCATATCTAGGATTGTTAGCAACATATTTATTTGTTCCAGCACTTGAAGTCCCACTCCTAACAGGAGTATATTGTAGGCCTCTTCTTGGAGAAAATAAATGAGCTTCTTTTTCAAGATTTAATTGAGACAAATCTCTAAGTGAGCTAATATCATCGAGTATGTAAAAACTTCTACCAAAAGTTGCTAAAACTAAATCATTTTCTCTTCTTTGAATTGTTAGGTCACGTACCGAAATTGTAGGTAAGTTGTTTGAAAAATTGTACCATTTGTCTCCTCCATTCAAACTTACATAGACTCCATATTCTGTTCCGAGGAACAAAAGATTTGGATCAACATGGTCTTGAACAATTCTCCACAGTAATGTTCCGTCAGGTAAACCGTTAGTAATATTTTCCCATTTTTTACCACCATCATCTGTTTTAAATAAATAAGGTTTATAATCACCAAACTTGTGGTTGTCTAGAACAACATATGCTGTTTTTTCATTATGTAAATCTGCACGTATATCGTTTACAAAAGCTGTAGCTGGTGTGTTTGGAAGTTTATTAACAGGCATTTTAGTCCATGTTTCTCCTCCGTTTTCCGTGAACTGAATTATCCCGTCATCTGTACCAGCATAAAGGATGCTTTCATTTATTGGAGATTCTGCTAGAGAAGTAATAGTATTATATGTTGACATTGCAAGCACATCCCATGCGTTTTCCCAGCTTTGAACGCGTCCCATAATTGGTAATTCGAATCTTTCCTCATTTTTTGTTAAATCGGCTGATATAGCATTCCAGCTATCTCCCCTATCCTCTGACCTCCAAACACGTTGAGAACCAAAATAAATTC
>CABZAD010000014.1 GCA_902523665.1 uncultured Bacteroidota bacterium
GAATGGAGTAAATCAAAAAAGAAAGTCCTATATATAATGTTTAATCCTTCGAATGCAAATGAATCAAAGGATGATCCAACGATAAGAAGACTTATTAATTTTTCAAAGAAATTTAATTATGGAGGATTTTTTGTTGGCAACCTTTACACTAATATATCTTCAAATCCAAAAAATATAGATCAATCTCAAAACATTTCAAAAAAAAACTTAAAGATTCTTGTAAATTTGATAAACTCCGTTAGTGATGTCGTCTATGCATGGGGCAATAATACAGATGAGCCAAATTTCCTAAAAAAACTAGTTGATAGTCCTATGTGTCTTGGAAAAAACAAAGATGGATCTCCTAAGCATCCGTTATACATCCCATCTAATTCAAAACTCTTAAAATTTAGATAGTATTTACTCAGTTATAGTAATAGTCCCTAGCATTGAGGAATGAAATTCACATAAGTAGTAATAGGTTCCAGCTACAGATGGAGTCCATGAAACAGTTCCACTTGAGGCTCCGTTGTTGGAAACACCGTCAACAAGGTTATTAGAGTCTGTACTTCCATTTGAAGTTCTAATTAGATAAAAAGGGTGTCCTGGAGCATTAACCTCGAAGTTAAATGTGTCACCCACCTTTGCTGAAATAGAGGGATCATTTCCTGATACATTTCCATTTTGGTCAGAACCAGATAATGTATAATTTGAGGAATTCTGAGCTGTAACAGTTATATTGTATGTACTACTAGCTGTTTCGGTAGATGTTGTTTCAGTTGAGGCTGTAGTTTCAGATGTATCAACTGAAATACTCGAATTATCGTTGATAATATTTTGAATTGTGATTGTTTCTGATGGGTATATCAAACTCATGTCAGGAGAGTATGATGCAAGACTTTGATAAAAACTATCTACAGATATTGTAAATACTTCTTCAAATTTGGTTTTCCAATTGGTGTTGCTTGGATTTGATTCCCAGAAAGTTTTATATACTGATTGAAAAGCTTTTTCTTCAGAAAAACCAATTTTTTTTAACTCACTAACTAAAGCTAGGATCATAAAAGTTGAACCAGCATAATTCATGTCTCCAACATCGAATGACTCATATGAGGCAGGATTAGTTACAGCTTGACTTATATCTACCCAAGCAAAGCCTTCCTCAAAATAATTTATACCGTAATATTGCTGTATGTAAAGAGACTCAAAACTTGCAGCAGTTCCTTCTGATAACCACAATATATTAAAACCATTTGGGTCATCGCTTGGAGCTGCAAAATTTTCAGATAAAGACATTTGATAAACATGAAAATATTCATGTGCAATAACAGAGTATCTGTGCATGCTATTATTTGTAAATTCATCAGAAGGAATTTCAAGAATCATCCAAAATGAGGAACCATTCCCAGAAATTGAGGCACCTTGCATGACGTTACCATTAGGATCCGTATAAGGACTATTTGTACTATTGTTCCATGCATAAATATTTAGATTAGGATTGAGCAACCAAGCCTGTTGAACTGCAGGAAATGTTGAAATCAAGTTATCCATTATAGTGTTAAACTCAGAAATATATTCAGATGGAAGACTCTCATGTAAATTATATATAAAATTTATATTATTTCCAACAGTGATAGTTGAGATTTGACTAAATACTGCTTCTAATGTAGTGTTTGCGTTTAAAGTAATTGTGATAGAAGAGTTTGAAAGGTCTGATCCATTCCACCCAGTAAACTCATATCCATCATCAGCAGTTGCAGTAATACTTACAGAAGTTCCATCATCATAAGTTCCGCCTGAAGTAGAAACTGAACCACCAACTCCTGCAGATACATTTAAAGTGTATTGAGTAACAGCAGTAGTAGTAGTAGTAGTAGTAGTAGTAGTAGTAGTACTTGATGGTGGGGTATATGAATTCTGAGAAATATTTGATTCATATGAATTACTAGGTCCATAATCATCCTTTGAACAATTTATAATAATCAATGATAAAACGATTAAGGAGATTTTTAAATATGTTTTCATTTCTACTAATTTCTATTGCAATAATAAACTTTTAATTAGAGAAATTTGTTTAATGAATTGTTAAAGATTAGTCTATGTATTTAATCATTTCATTAGCAATTAGTTTGCTTCCAAAATTATTTAGATGAACTCCGTCAGTTGTGAGTACGCCTTTTGATTTATTTTCAGGGTTGTTTTCTGAGATATATTGCATAAAGATTTTTCTTAAGTCAAGAAGTTTAGTGTCAAATTCTTTAGATAATTTTCTAATTACATCTGAGTAATCGTCTAGATCATTATTCATTATTTCCATTTTTTCAATGTCTTTAAATTGATTAACTAGAGTAAAGTTACCTTTGTTTTCCCCTATAACTGTTGGTGTACATAAAATTACTTCAATACCATTATCCTTAATATCATAAATTATCTGTCTTAATCCATTTTCATAAAGATCAATATCTGTCCCAGTTCCAGAATCATATTTATGCCAAACATCATTTATACCAATGTATATAAAAACCATATCAGGATTTAATTTAATTACATCATTTCTATACCTAGTTAGAAGATCTGAAACCTTATCACCTCCAACTCCTTTGCCAATTAGCTCTGTGTTTTGGTCTAAATTCTCTCCAAGCAAGGAAATAAACCCCTTAAATTCTTCTGAATTAATAACAGCATTTTGTGTTATAGAATCTCCAAGAAAAACAACTTTTTTATTTGAGCTTGTACATGATGCTATTGCTACAACTAATAATATGAATATTTTTTTCATTATACTAATTTATAAAAATGAAAATAATTATTGATAAAAGTAAACCAGTCAATCCTTGAATAAGTGTAGCGGTTGAAAAAAATTTTAAAACATCATTCATTTCAATATTAGAATATTTTGAAACAACCCAGAAATAACTGTCATTAATATGAGATATTGTCATAGCACCTGACCCTATTGATATTATTAATATTATTTTTTCTAATTCTGAAGTCATTCCAATAGATTGAAGTAAGGGTGCTGTAATAGCACATGTTGTAACTATTGCAACCGTTGAGGACCCTTGTATTGTTTTTACTAATGCTGCAATGAAAAATATAGAAAGAATACTAGCTAAACCTGATACATTACTTAGGCTTAAATTGTTGATAACCCCTGATTCTCTAATAATATATCCTATTGCACCACCTGCCCCAGTAATTAATAAAATTTCAAGAGAGTTCGTTAAAGATTTAATTAACCATTTTGGTGTATCCTTTACATTATCTCTCTTAACAAATGTCAAAGTCATTATAAAACCAATAAATAATGCAATTTCTGGCTTGCCAAAAATTTCAATAATTCTTGTAAATAGTGATTCATTTATGTTTAACGCTGGGTATTTTATTATTGTAGAGGCTGATATAAGTATAATAGGAAAGAATACAGGCAAAAAAGAAATAATATTCTTGTTAGAGACAAGCTCATCAGAATTGATTTGTGTTAGGTTGAGTTTAAATTCTTGTTTAAATAAAAATTTTAGCCAGAAATATCCTGATATTGAAACTATTGATCCTACAATTATTCCAATTATAAATAATAACCCTATGTCTGCTCCTATAATTGCAGATGCAGCAATTGGTCCTGGTGTTGGTGGTACAAAAACATGAGCAGAGTATAAACCTGTGGCTAAACATATAGATAGAAAGATGATATTCTTTTTTGTAATTTTTGACAAGTCTTTAACAATAGAGGACATAAGTATAAATGCTGCATCACAAAAAACCGGAATAGATATTATAAACCCCATAATATTTAAACTGATGGGTATATTTTTAATTCCAAGGTATGATATAAAAGTATTAACCATCTTTTTGGATGTTCCTGTTTCATTTAAAAATTTTCCAAGTAGTGTACCTATAATTATAATTGGACCAATTAAAATCACTATACTATAAAATCCTTTAATGATTAAGTATAGGGTTTCATTTATGCTTATTCTTAAAAGAATTCCAGATAAAAAAGATGCTAATAGTAATGTTAAAAATGGTCTTATCTTAAATTTATAAGAAAAGTAAAATAATCCAATAAATGTAATAATAGAAATTATCATATTTAATGATCATTTCTAACAAGTTGTTTTGAACACATATACCCTGCTGTCCCTGCTACACTGCCACATGGAAAACTTCCTGCTCCACAATAGTAGACATCTGGGAAATTATAATATGAGTAAAAGTTATTGGGGTTATCACTGAATGTTCGTTTATTATAGTTCTGTTTTCCAGTTAATGTTATATGATCAATATTTCCCTTTGGGAATGAGAATGTCTCATTTAAATCTTTGGGTGTTAAAAATTTACTATAAACTAAATCATTTGCATTTTCAATATAGGGAAGCACAGTATCTACTATTTCATTTTTGATTTTAACTAGGTCATCTGCTTTTTTATCATAACTTAGGTTTTTAGTAAATAGTATTAGTTTATCATAATTCTCTTTATTATTCATTGTCCTTTGAGCACTTCCGTCGGGATATATTTGAATGAATCCAGCAAAATAGTCTCCTGAATTTTTTAGTGCATTTTGACTAGCATCTTCAAACTGATGAAGACTATTATTCGAGAATATAAATCTAAATGAATCAGGATAATCATTAGAGTCTTTCCATTTTACAGGATTTCTAAAAAAAGCAGTAACCTTTCCACTTGTTCCAATTTCATCAAGTACAATATCATCTTTAAAATCTTTGATAAGTTTAGATGGTGTGACAGGATCAGTAGCAAAAATTAAATGATCATAATTAAGTCTAATATCTTTATCATCTTTTATAAATGATATGATTTTAGAGGAAGTGTCAACTTCAGCTATAGATGAATTTAGATAAATTTTTACACCAAGGGCAAAATTAATATCTGTAAGGCTTTCTGTTATTTTCCAAATACCCTTTTCTACAAATCCCCAGTATCCATTAAAGACAGATCCAGAGTCCATAAGTGGAATTGTGAATGCAGTGCCTGGATCGTAAATTGAAGCAGGGCCACTTTCAATAACTGTCATACCCATATATAATTTTGATTTTTCAGATGTAAAGTAATGATCAAGTAAGTCTTTAGCAGTACCAAAAATCCATAAATCAGAGAGTTCTTTTCCAAGTTCTTTATATGCTATTTCAATAGTTGGAGTAATAGCATCCTTATAAAGTTTTTGAATAAATCTTACAACTTTATTTTCATCATTTCTAAAATCATTAATTCTTCCTTTTTCACCCCATTTATCTTTTAGTTCTTTTTCTAATTCATTGGAATCTTGAAAGATTTTGGTAGAATCTTTTTCATTATTGAAATAAACTAGTTTAGGACTTTTAGGATAAAACCCAACTATTTCTTTTGATAGACCCGTTTCGTTAAATATGAATTCTGGCATCATTCCAAGTACAGTAGCACCGTAAGCAAAGTCAATATTTTTTCCTTCAATTATTTCGGAGTCTTTTATGCAGGCACCCCCTGTAATCTCTTTTTTCTCAATTATTGTCACATCATATCCAGCTTTAACCAAATAATTTGCTGCAACAAGACCATTTACTCCACTTCCAACTATTATAATTTTATTCATAATTATTAACTAAGATATTATAAATGAAAAAATAAAAACTCATAAAAATCAAAAAAGGAGATCATTTGATCTCCTTTTAAGACTGAAATAATATAAGCTACTATCTCATTATGATGAAAAATACGCTTTTGTTCCATGTTCAGAAATATCCAATCCTATTTCCTCTTCTTCTTCAGACACTCTGAGTCCCATAATTGATTTAACTATTAATGCAATGGTAGCAGCACCAATTACACAAAATACACCAACAATTCCAGTACTTGCTAGTTGAACCATAAATTGGTCAAAACCAGCAGAGGCTCCAAAAAGTCCAACTGCTAAAGTTCCCCATATACCGGCAAATAGGTGCACAGGAATTGCACCAACTGGGTCATCAAGTTTACATTTATCTAGCAGTGCAACACCAAGAACAACAACAGCCCCTCCAATTGCTCCAATTATTATTGCAGAAGTTGGGCCCATTTGATCAGCACCAGCTGTAATTCCGACAAGCCCACCTAAAACACCATTCATAAACATTGTGATATCTAAATTTTTGTACATAAGGGTTGATAAAAATGTGGCACCTAATCCACCTGCAGCAGCAGCCAGACAAGTTGTTACAAGTACTAAAGAAGTATTTGCAGGATCTGCAGATAAGACAGACCCACCATTAAATCCAAACCATCCAAGCCATAATATAAGAACACCAGCTGCAGATAGTGGAATGTTAGATCCGGGAATTGCTATTGCTTTTCCAGAGCTGTCAAATTTTCCTTTTCTAGCACCAAGCAAATAAATTATAACTAATCCTCCCCATCCACCAACTGAGTGAACTAGAGTAGAACCAGCGAAGTCATAGAATCCAACTTCATCTGTAAAAGTTGAAAGAAAACCACCTCCCCATTGCCAAGATCCAACGATTGGGTAAACTATTAAAACATAAAGAAAGACTATTAGCATAAATGCGTTAATCTTAATTCTTCCAGCTACTGCTCCTGAGATAATTGTTCCAGCTGTGGCAGCAAACATACCTTGAAAGAGGAAATCAGTCCAATAGGTATACCCTTCATTGTAAGCTAGATCTGCTGCTGCAGCAGCATCTAAACCAGGGCCTGCGAACCCTAAAATACCATTCCCAATGATATCAAAATCACCAGGATACATTAAGTTGAAACCAACTAAACAGTATACAATTAATCCCATTGTAATAATAAAAAAGTTTTTAAATAAGATATTTATTGTATTTTTTTGTCTAGTAAGTCCAATTTCTAGGAAAGAAAATCCTAGATGCATAAAAAAGACTAATGCTGTACAAAGCATCATCCAAACATTATTTGTTGTTAATAATTCCATAATTTTTAATTTAAAGATTTAGTTCCTATTTCTCCAGTTCTTATTCTGTAAGCTTCATCACATGGTAATACAAAAATTTTACCATCACCTACTTTCTCTGTAGCTGCGGAACTTAAAATAGCATCTACTGTAATATCAACAAATGAGTCTGATACTACAATAGATAGGCATCTTCTTAGAATGTCTTTTGTACTCGAAGTTATTCCCCTGTAAACTTTACCAACTTTTTCATTTCCAACACCAGTAACATCCCAGTAGCTAAAAAAATGTACGTCAGCATCATGCAGAGCTTTAACAACATCGTCAAATTTTGACTTTCTAATAATTGCTTCTATTTTCTTCATAATGTTTTTGAACTAAAAACTTATTCCAAAAACTAAAAATGCTGTCTCAGCATCAGGATTTACGATAAATGATCCAAAAACAGGTAATGAATATGATTCAGTAATAGCTATATCTTTAGATCCACTAAAGGACATGTTAACTAATCCTGATCCTCCACCAGCATAAAAAGCATCTCCAGCATCATCTCCATACCCAAGTGCTATATCAACGGCTCCAATTGAAGTTCCTAGCTCAATATACAGAGCTTCAACTTCAGTAAAATAACCTGCTGAAAGATCAATACCACCTAGAGATGTAGATGCAGCTAATTCAGTGTAATCTCCATTAAAAAGACCTTCACCATCAGCATACGCTCCACCCTCACCAGGGAAAGTATAATTAGTAACAGTTAATGCAAGAGGTCCAAAGTCATAGCTTACCCATAAGTCAAGCTCATTTCCACCTCCATTGGCTGTTGTAGGGAAGCTTCCCCAAACACCACCAGTTAAGTTTCCAGATCCAAGGTCCATGTACGGCTGTATATGAGCACCAGATCCAAATTGTGTTCCTCTCCATACATAAGAACTTACAAGGTCTGCACCAAAATCTTGTGAATATGAAATATTCGTAGATAATAAAGCTACCATCGTAATCAAAGCAAGTTTAATAGATGAAGAAAAACTTTTAATATAATTTTTCATAATTTCAGTTGTTTATAATTAGAACTTCAATATATATTATGAGAAATATCTATTTACAATTAGAAATACTTATTATTATAATTTTGTGAAAATGACATTTTATTCACAAATTTTTTGACAATTACTTAAAATTTTAGTTCAATTTTTTTAAAATGTTAATCTAAGTAATTAACCTGAATTAAAATCTCATTTCTCCTGTTGTAAAATTTTGTTGGAGCGTCATATGAAAGGACAAAATGTTCACTTAGAATTTTAAGATTACTATTTTGAATAGTTTTAATTAGCTCTTCTCTATGGTTTTGTTCTTTTTTATTGTTAGAATATCCTGAATACTTTATTGCTGCATAATACTTAGGCTCAGAAATGTATGTTTCAACATCATTATCATTTGGAGCTGGTATTTTACCTGACAGAAATTTTTTTGGAAGAACAAATTCCATTGTTTTACTTTGGTCTGACATATAAACAGGGGTTGTCATTGCAATTTTTTGTTTATTTTTATTATTACCAGCAATGTACCTGAATAACTTACCAAAATTATTATTTCTACTTTGATTAGATGAGACTCTAATCATGGGTGCACTAGGATAGTATCTAATTTCTATTTTATCTATCTGATCGATTACTTGATACTCTTGAGTCTCATATTTTTGTGACATAACTAACCATGAGTTTAAAAATAAAAATGTAATTAAAATATAATATTTATTCATAATGCCTATTATTTAAATAATCTTCACTTAATATTTTATGAAGATATAGAATAAACAGATTACAGTTATGTTTATTAAATGTTAAAGGTGGCTTAATCTTAATAACATTATTTTCTGGACCATCAACACTTGAAAGAATTCCAAATTTTTTTAAACGGTTAACTATATAGATAGCTTCTTCCTTTAAAGGGTTCATTTCACTATCAACAAATTCAATCCCAAGGAATAATCCTTGCCCTCTAATGTCACCAAGTATTTTAAATTTCTTTGACAGTTTTTTTAATTCCCCTTTAAAATAATCTCCAACGTATTTAGCGTTCTCTTGTAGCTTTTCTCTTTTCACAAATCTTAAAACTTCTTTTCCTATTGAACATGAAACAGGATTCCCACCAAACGTATTAAAAAATTCCATACCATTTGCAAAACTTTCAGCTATTTCTTTTGAACAAACTACAGCACCAATTGGATGACCATTCCCTAGAGGCTTACCTATGGTAATTATATCGGGAATTACATTATGAATCTCAAATCCCCAAAATGATTTTCCAAGTCTCCCACAGCCTACCTGAACTTCGTCAGATATACATATACCTCCTTTTTTTCTGACGAGTTTATATGTGTCTTTTAGAAATCCATTGGGTAATTCAACTTGACCTCCACAACTTAAAATTGGTTCAATTATAAATCCACCGAGTCCTCTTTTTTTTGACTTTATGTTTTTTATGCATTTTTCAACTTCCATAAGGTATTTCTTTCCTGAATTTGGACCTCTATATTTTCCACGAAAATTATTTGGTATGGGAATAACATGTGTATTTTCAGGAGCTCCACTTCCCCCTTTACCATCAAATTTGTAGGACGAAATATCAACACAAATATTTGTATTACCATGATAGCCATGTTCTGAAACAATTATATCACTTTCTCCAGTGTGAGACTTCATCATTCTAATTGCTAATTCATTAGCCTCACTTCCTGAGTTCACAAAGTGGACAACAGATAATTTGTCCGGTAGTGTTTTTAGTAATTCTTTTGAAAGTTCATTGATGTTTTTGTGCAGGTATCTTGAATTAGTATTTAAAATTGACATTTGACTTTTGCCTTTTGAAACTACCAATTCATTTTCATGGCCAACATGTGCAACATTATTAACGGTGTCTAAATATTTTCTACCATTTCTATCAATTAAATAGACCCCTTCTCCTCTGACAATATGGAGAGGCTCCTCATATTGAAGTTTTAGACTTTTACCCAAGTGTTTGTTTCTATATATGATAAGTTCCTCTAACGAGTTAGATTGATCAAGATCTAATTCTTTTGATTTAAAAAGTAAATTAGGGTCAGGGCATAAATCTTTCCAAACATCAATTTGATTAAAATAACAAACACCAGGGAAATCTATTTTATAATCTAGCATTGATAACATTATTTGAAAATGTAAATGAGGAGCCCAATTGCCGTTTTCTGGATAATTCGCTATCTCTGCAATTACCTCCCCTTTTTTTACTTTACTACCTATTTTATTTTTGAGTACACTTTCTACTGTATTATGTCCATAAAGAGTGTAAAATTCTATATCCTCAATTCTGTGTTTAAGTATTACTAAACCACCATACTCTTTGTGACCCTGATCATTCACAGCTGTTACAACCTCACCATCAAACATTGCACTTACTTTAGTTCCTGGAGGAAGCCAAAAGTCTAACCCCATATGAATAGTTCTATTTTCAGTACCATAGTTTCCAATTTTTTCATATGTATCTGATGTGTAAATTGATCTTGGTTCTAGATACCCACCTGCTATTATTTTTTCATTTTGGTCTTTTTGAAGCTTCTCAATTTTAAATTGAAAGATATCCAGATCTTCTATTTCATTTCTTCCCCCAATCCATTCACTGCCAACACTAAGATCAATTTTATAAAATTTATCTTTTTTTAATTTTGGAAATAAATCTTTCACAAAAATTTTTTTATTTATGAGGCATTTAGAGAATTTTTTTTTGTTTGGATGAGCATCTAAATTACACGCTTTTCTAAAGGAGTAATATGCATATTCTGAATTTATATCTGACCAACATTTCAAAAGATTCCAACCGGGTTTTTCACTAATAAGAAGATATTTATTATAAGGCTCCTTAACTCTATTAATCAATGATTTTGTAACAGAAATTACAAGTCTCATTCCAATTAAATTATAGAGTAGATTTAACTCATTATCATTAATGCTAATTAAATTGTTATAGCCAGAGATTATCTCACAACATCCTGCAAGAGGGTCATTTAAATCCATGACTCCATATGAGCATGCTATTGCTAAATCATTTATTTTTTGAGAATATATTGAGTCTCCAAGATCAATTATAGATTCTATCTTAGGGTTGATTCTTTCATTTGATACAATAATATTGTTGTCGTTAATATCATTATGAATAATTGATTTTTTTAAATCTTTATAAATGGACAGATTATTTTTAAAGTCTTTTATAAAATACTCAAGAATTACTCGTTTATCATTATTAAAATTCTCCAAATGTTCTTCAACCCATAATGAGTTTGATATATCCCAGTCTATTGTTCGATTAGAGAAAGGATGTTTAAATTTTTCTAATGATTGAGATAGAAGTGCAGTTTTATATCCTAGTTCAACTCTTAATTCTTTTTCATTTGGATTAACAGAGCTCCAGAGCCTTCCATCAATCCATGATAATAATCTGATGCATCTATCATTACCTTTGTTATCATTTTCAATACAAAATTTTTCTCCTTTAACTGTTTTGATGTTTGAAGCTAAATCAATACTACAATCTTTATTTAAATGATCTAAAATTTTAATTTGATAATCAATATAATTCAAGCTAAAATTTGATCTTGAAACCTTTAGTAAATATTTTTTATTATCTGATGAATGAATTTTAAAATTATAATCGATCTCACCATTGAGTCTTTTAACGGATCCAATAATATTATAATTATTCTTAAGAAATTTTTTGATTTCTTTAATTGATATTAATGACTTCTGTGAGCTCATTTTAAAATACTGTCTTTGAAGAGACCAATTTATGGAGCTGGATTTGGAATCTTTTCATTTACTGAATTTATTTCAGCAATTATCTCTTTAGATAACTTTAAATTAATGCTATTAATATTTTCTTCAAGTTGATCGATTGAGGTTGCACCAATTATATTACTTGTTACAAAAGGTCTATCATTTACAAACGCAAGTGACATTTGGGTGAGACTTAAATTATATTTCATTGCTATATCATGATATAAGTCTGTTGCCTTAAAGCACTTTTCATTACTAAATCTAGCAAGATTTGAAAATAATTTTAACCTGCTATTTTCAGGCATATTACCATCTCGATATTTACCTGATAGTACACCAAATCCGAGAGGTGAATATGCTAACAAACCTACATTTTCTCTCATACATATTTCTGCACTACCAACTTCAAATAATCTATTTAGTAAAGAATAAGGATTTTGAATTGTAATCATTTTAGGTAATCCTTCTTTGGAATACTCAAGATATTTCATAATGCCCCATGGATTTTCATTAGATAAACCAACATATCTGATTTTTCCTGAATCAACAATTTTTTTTAGAGTTTCTAAAATTTCTCTAAAGTTATCACTCCATTCATCATCAATGTAATCAAATCCTCTTTTGCCAAAATAATTTGTAGCTCTTTCTGGCCAATGAAGCTGATATAAATCTATATAATCTGTTTTTAATCTTTGAAGGCTACCATTAATTGCATCATCAATGGAATTTCCTTTAAACCCTGTCTTTCTGATATGCGCAGTGTAATCACCTGGACCTGCAATTTTAGAAGCAAGTATGATTTTATCTCTTGTTTTTCTAGATTCAAGCCAGTTTCCAATTATCCTTTCAGTATCAGCATATCTATCAGGAGTTGCTGGTACAGGATATAATTCAGCTGTATCAAAAAAATTTACTCCTTTATCTAAACTATAATCCATTTGTTCAAAAGCTTCAGATTCTGAATTTTGCCTTCCCCATGTCATAGTCCCAAGACATATTTTACTTACATCAATATCTGTACCTGGTAGTTTATTATATTCCATGCCGTAGTGATTTTTTAGTGATTTAAAAGTACAAAAAGTAGTTTTAAATAATGTGAATTTTACATAGGCTATAATTAAATTTTAGTTTATACATTCAATTACTGTTAATCATGTTAGTATCAAAATTAATTATCAACTTTTAATTGTTGGGTCTTTAATTATTGTTAAATCTTATTAAATGTTAATCCAGCTTTTGAAATGAGTCTATCAAGGATATTATCACCCATGGCATAGGATGGTGTTAACACACCATATTTTTCATCTAGTTTATCTTTTGCAAGACAAACTGCACTTTCTGCTAACATTTTGGAGGTAGATCCATAACCTGGATCTCTATCGCCAGTTACTTTAAAAGTTGACTTATCACCTTGCTCATCAAAAACAAAAAACTTAAAACTAAAATAACCATTTTCTCTTTCCTTTTTATTTGGTCCCTGTCCAGGCTTAGGTGAAATAAAATTCAAAATTTTATCAGAAAAAGACCCTGGTTTTGTGATAAGAAACATCAATGGAATTGATAAAATTATTCCATTTAATCTTCCTTTCAGTCCTTTACCAGTCATAATAGCCTCATCATATTGAAACTTTTGTCCATAACTAAAATTACTTAGCGCATTACTTCTTCTTACAATTCTAGTATTTATTCCGGCCATCAAAAAAGGAGATATCCAGCTATTAATTTTTTTATCGTACTTAACAGATATTAAATCCCTTATGTCAAGACCAACTTGTTGCCCTTTTGGATTAAGTCCATATGGATTGGTTAAACTTTCTCTCACTTCCTTATCTTTATATGCCTCTTTAATAACATTCTTCATACTTGCATATGTTCCACCACTGTAAGTTCCTTTTGCACCTGTTACTCTCATTCTTATTGAGAGATTTTTTTTTGAAATAATCTTATAAATATAATAGACTCCTAAATCTGATGGAACAGAATCAAAGCCACAAGAATTAACAATTCTTATTTGATTAACTTTAGCAGCTTTGTGATAGATATCAATCATTTTTCTAATCCACTGTGCTTCACCTGCTAAATCGCAATAATGAGTTTTTGATTTTACACATGACTTTACAAGTTGAGAGCCATATATTGCATATGGTCCAACTGTAGTACAAATTACTTTTGCTCTTTCAGTCATTTTTGTTAAGCTAACATCATCAAAACTATCTGCAATAATTATAGGAATATTTTGACTCAGGTATTTATCCCTCAATCTATTAAGTTTCTTAATATCTCTTCCTGCAATCGCCCAATTTAATTCATTATTATTATAATTTTTAAATAAATACTCAGCAACAAGTCTTCCAGTAAATCCAGATGCACCCCAGACTATAACATCAAATTCTCTTTTACCTAGTGACATATAATAAATTTATTGGGGGTTAAAGAAACTTGGTTAAAATTAAAAGAATATTTACCTTCTTGAAATAAATCCATGAAAAATATTTATAAATTTTTTTTAATTGTACTATTCTTTTCAAACTCTTTAATTTCTCAAGGGGTTTTTGAGCAGGACAAAAAATATGAGCCAAGGACGATATTATTTATTGGCAATAGTTATTTGTATTATGGAGATAGTCTTCATAATCATTTTAAACGCATGGTCGAAGAATATCTAGAAGACTATGATGGTTCGGCATCAGTAAAATCTGCAACAATTGGTGGCTCTAGATTAAAGCATCACGATGTTGAGAGACTAATCATGCCTAAAGCAATTAGTTCAATTGAAAAGTTTGACTTAGTTATTCTTCAAGGAGGAAGTTCTGAGCCATTAACTCAAGAAAATCGTAAAGAGTTTTCATATTACGCTAAAAAACATATACAGTCAATCAAAGCTAATAATTCTATAGCAGCTCTATATATGACTCATGCATTTGTAGAACCACATAAAGATTTTGAAGTAAATCAAATAAGTATTATCAAGGATATTTACACAAAAGTTGGTAAAGAAAATAATGTTCTCGTAATTCCAGTTGGTTTAGCTTTTGATATTGCATATAAGGAACTTCCTGAAATAAAACTTCATCATAATGATGGGACACATCCTAATTTAAAAGGAACATATCTAGCAGCGTGTACTGTTTTTGCTAGTATATATGGAGAATCCCCAATAGGTTTAAAATATGATTATTATGGGGCTATCAATAAAGTTGATAAGAAACTGCTTCAAAAAATTGCACATAAAGCTACTTTCATGTACTTAAATGAATAATTATATAGGAATCCATTCATAGAAATTACTTAACTCATTTTTTTTAAAACCTGTTGAAGGATATAACTTATTACCAATATCATTTGACTTTTCAGTTTCTAGCATTATACCACATGCCTTCGACTTTATTACAAGTTCTTTAGACCTCTCTATTAGTAACTTCGAGTACCCTTTTCCTCTTTTATTAACTTCAACATATAAGTCATTTAGTAACCAATATTTGCTAACTCTTGTTGATGAGAATAATGGATATAATTGTACAAATCCAGATAATTCACTATTAGAATCACAAACAAATATTTTAGAGTCTTTTTTTTCAATTCGGGACCTTAAGAATTCTTCTGCAACTTTTAAATCAAACTTTTTTCCATAAAACATTCTGTATGAATTAAATAAAACTGACAGATTTTTAAGATCAGACAATTTTGCTTCTCTTACTTTCATGGAATTTCTCTCAAAGTTCTTTTACTCTTATGTTTTTAAATTCTATTGGATGGCCTTCCGATTGAAGTGAAATATAGCCCTCCATAAGTGGCTCACCAATTCGGTCCTTAAAGTTGTCTGATAAATATTCTCCACCAATCTTAATATTTGAGTATGTCATAACAGTATCTCTATCTATTACATGGTGAACAATAGAATCTGAATAAACAATAAACTCAACACTAATCCAATCTTCATTATGATATGTTTTTGAATTTGAAAAAATACAATGTTTCACGGCTTGAGATCCCTTAATATCAACATCAGTTCCAGGTGAACACATATTCAGAGTTGGTCTATCTTTTTCTCCTGATCCACCAAGAAATTGTGCTTCAATACTTACGGGGAACTCTTGGTCTTTAAACATTTTTGATGGGTCTTCAGAATGAAGCATAACTCCACTGTTCTTGTAGTTCCATGCCTCATCTTCGTTTTTGAATGAATTTGCGTGCTCACCATAAAACCTATAGTCCATCTTTAAGTGATAATTTTTAAATTTATTTTTTGTAAAGAAAATATGACCAAATCTATCATCAAATGAGTCATAATCTTTATATGAAACTCTAATTGCACCATCTTTTACACTAAATGTATTTCGATAATTATTATTTAATTCATATCCGGCAATTTTCATTTCCCAACCATTAAGACTTTCGCCATCAAAAAGATATGTCCATCCTTCATTGTTTCTGTCACAGTTGATTGAAAGTATGCAAATTAAGCTAATGTGTATAATGTGTCTCATTTCCCTAAGGTATAATTTTTAAACTTTATTTCATAAACTGTAATTAATAAAAATTAGTGATGTAGAGATAGAGTATTAGTTATTGATTTAGAGTGGTTAAACTTGCTGATTAAGAGTTTGCAAGTTGAACCATTACGTAGACTTTACTAAACATAACAACTAAGAAGAAAACAAAAATTATTTCTGGATAATATTCTTTGGATATTTTTTTTAATCTAAACACATTACAAATGTATATTTTAGTTAAATATGTAAATCCAAAATTTTTGTTAATTATAAATCGATTAAATTTATTTAGCTTTATATAAATAATTTTGTCATATGAATAGGTATGGTCAAATTAGAGATTTATTGTTAGGAGATTTAACAACATCTATATTTATTTTTGGTGTAATTGTTACTGTATTAGTTTTAATTTCATTTATTTTATCAAACAAAGAAAAAATGGACTTTGATAAAGACTATTATGATCGTCATGGCTCATTACCTAAATAACTGATTATGAAAAATCTTTTTATCACAATTATTTTATTGACTTCACTTAGTCTACATTCTCAAGCGCACATTGGTGTAATGGGTGGATTTGATCTTGAAAATGAATACTCCAAGTTAGGAGCTGGTCTAAACTTTATGCCATTACCCAAAGTTATGGTTGGCGGAGGGGTTATGATAACTCCTTTTGATGTGGATGATGATTATGAAATTATGTTAAATGTAAAATATAACCTTGGAAGATTTAATCTTGCCGCTGGATATATGTTCCATGAAATGCCCGACGACCATATGGGAATGCATATGGGCATGGGTTCTATGCATAGCTCACATGAAAATCATAATGAACCATACATTGGAATCGATTATAAGATTTTTAAAGATAAAAATCTTAGGATATTTTTTAACTCTTCAGTGTCGATGAAAACTTTAGGATTAATGCTACCAATTTTCAATATTGGAAAAAAAATGCATATGAACCACAACATGGATCATTCCAATCATAATTAGTTTTTAGGAAAACCATTTGTGTTTACCAAAATGATTTCTTGGTACAGACTGTTTATTTTCTAAATACCATTTGTAACCATTTAAAACAGAATTTAAATACTTCTTTAATCCAGGATTAATAAAGAAGGTATGGATTAGAAAATAGCTGAATTTATTTCTATTGCTGAAGACATGCGGATAAACAGTGATATTTAGATTTGACTTTTTATCACCTGTTATTTTCCAAATAACTTTAGATTTTCTCCCATTTTTTCTTCCAATGTTTAATTCATACCCCCTGCCTTCGTGCCATTTATAGAAATTTCTATGAAGTACAACCCCATTTAAATACTCTAATATATCCTCATGATTATCTTCATCCCATTTGACAACTGTATTTGATTTACAGAATGGATGAGTTTTGTTTAAGTTTCGAGGCTCTGAGATAATTTGCCAAACTTGTTTATTGTCAAAATCTAAGTCAATTGAACAGCTTACAGGTAATATCATATAATTTAAAATAATTATTATTTAGGAATTAACCATAATTTATTTTCTGAATCAATCTTTCCGTCAAGCTCTTCTAAAACAACCTTTTCAACTATTTTGATTCCATTTTTTGCCATATTCTCAAATGTATCTATGCCATCATTGGGGAAATTTTTTCTTGTTCTATGAATATTAAACATATTTGATAACTTCATATTAAATTCTTCTTCAACCATTTCCCTGCCTATAATAAATCCAATTAATCCACCCCAGGTAGATGTAGGATTATCAGAGTCCCAACCAGCAAGTGTTCCAATTTTTATTGTTTCTTTTAGGTCACCTTCTCCATAAAATAAACTTACAAGACTAGCCGCAAAATTAATTCCAGCTGCATAACAACCATTACAATATAAATTTTTTGAAGTTATATTATAGTCATCCTTTTGATTTACTTGGTATCTGTAATAAATGGAATCTCTTGTTTGCTCCCATTTAATTCCAGAATCGTATAAATCTTTGACATAATCATACATTTTTGAAGGGTATAAATCATTATTTAGATTTGACCTAGACTCGTTAGCAAGCCAAATCATTTTTTCTTTAATCGTTTTTAAATTTTTAGTGTTTGATGCATTTGAATACATTCTAACATAAAATTCAGCAATTTCTTGAGCTTCCTCTCTTGCTGTTGTTTGGATTGGAAGTTTTGACATTTCAATTGCAAATTCTGGTTTTGAGGGGGAGAATAATCCAAAAATTTCAGTTGTTAATTGAGCGTCAATCATATTATAGAATTCATTTTTTTCTGGGTTACTAGTCTCTGGTGGTTCAAAACCTTCTATCATTAAATTAAATGCTCTTTGGTTTGAAACCCATAAATAATTCTCCTCCTCAATGTAAATATGTCTTAACCAACCTTCTCTTATTTGAGATGGAGATAAAATATTTGTTTCATAAAAATTTTGTAAATACTGATACATATACTCAATATCTGTATCATCATCTGATCCCCAAATTTCATCTTCTAATTTTAATACATAATCAATTTTAATGTTTGATTTATCAACTGAATCATCCTCCCAAATACTTTTTTGATCACTTTTACCCCAATCTTCTCTAGTATAGAAATCACCTGTCTTAATTTCTCCAATATTTCCAATTTTATCATTTTCCGTTATTAACCCAGTCCAATTTGCAATTAGTTGGCCTAACCAAAAACCTTCAAGTTGATCTTGATAATTTTCTTTTGATATTTCAATATATGCTTGTTCATCTTTATTTAACGAACTACATGAAACAAGTGTAGAAATAATTACAAGTAAAATTATATTTTTTATTAAACTCATATTACTAATTTAATATTTATATTTTTTAATTTAATATTACTAATCTTCAATGGACCAATAATCCCATCTGCCACTTTCAGCGTATAACTCAACTATATTTTTTAGTTTGTTTTTTTTGAAGGTTATTTCATTATTATCATTATGTTTAATCAATTTATCTTGAACTGTGGATATAATTTTTTTTAACTCTTTTTTTAAAAACTCTTGAGAATCTTCAAATTCATCTTTTAAATAAAAGGGTGCAAGAGCTTTAACTATACTACTGTGGCTTCCCAGATACAATGATTTTTGTGAATCGCTATTTTTAAATATGCAGATATATGAATTCCATCTTTTATCACATACTATAGTAGAAGTTGTAAATAAACTTTTATTTATTGACTTAATTTTTTCTAGAATTTCTTTTTTCTTTGTTTGAATATTATTCAATTTCTCTTTTACTTTTTTTATCTTTTTTCTAGATTTAGTTAATGACTTTATTAATCCATTTTCCTTTTCATAAGCTTTATAATAGATTAATAATAATTCTTTTTCATTCTTTTTAAGTGAATCAAATTTTTCTTTAGTTATCCTTTTTAATTTTTCCATATTTACTATACTAAATATATAAATTATTTTTAATATATAGTGACTATTTGTGCCCCTTTTTTAAATATGTGCCCCATATATTATTTTCATGTTTTTTAATTTATAATTCTCATTTAATATCTTTGTACTTTAAAAGTTAACAAATAATGAAAAAAATACTCTTTTTGCTATCTTTTCTTCTGATAGGATGTGGAGGAGAAATTTATTACTTAGATAGTTTTAATTACAGTCAGTCTGGTGAAGCAACATATGAGACTAAAGAACTTGAAGCTGAAAATCTTGAAGGAGCCTTCATTGAAGCTTATGAAATCATTGCTAATGAAATTATCTCTGTTTACTCAAATGCTCTTAATAAAGATAATAGTCTTGGAGGAGTTGATAATGAGATTAAAGCTTTAGAGTTTCTTAATCAAGCACTCTTTAATTATGAGATATTTACTGTTAATCGAGAAAAAATGCGAATTAATATTACAGATAAAGAATTTGATAGAAAATCTATTTTAAAAGATAGTATTTTGAATAAGTCAAGAATTAAAGACAAAGCAGAGAAGTTACTTAATTAAACAATATGAATTTTATCCTTATTGATTATTATGCTTCTGGAATATGGACCTTAATCAGTATTATATCATCTTATATTTTAATAGGAGCTAATTGAAATCTAATTAGGCTTACCACATGCTCCATCAATAAATGAAGTGACTCCACCAAAACTACTAGCATAACAAAGGTTCGGATATGTAATTCCATCGCAACCACATACAGGTTCATATATTTCAATACATAAAGCTAGCTCGTCAATTTTAGTTTCATCTATACATGCAATCTCCTCTGACTCTTCAGATGAGCATGATAAAATAAAGATTAAAGAAATTATGAACAGCTTTGAGTATAGTTTCATATTTTAAAAATATTATAATTATTAAAAATACAATAGATTGATTTAAATATTCTTTCATAAATTGTATACATTCAATATTATAAACAGATTAATATGGGAAGCAAATTCTTTGGAAACAAAAACGATAATAGAGAGACAAACGGAAAACGTCAAGTAAAAAACTCAAATAAGAATTCTAAAAAAAATTACAGTAGTAAGCTTCAGTCAAAAGGTGTAGGAAAAACAAAAATGACCGGCGTTAGAAAAGTTGGAAGGGGTAACTAAACATTTTAAAATTTTTAGGAATATTATGAATTATTATTTTAATTTATTAAAAAAGTTCACATTTTTATTCTTGTTTTTTTGCTTTTTAAGTTGTTCAAATCAATTGACAATTTCAAATGACTCATATATTATAAAAAATATATCCATTATTGATCCAATTGATGGACTTCAATCATCAAAAAGTGTTGTAATAACTAATAATATCATAACTAAAATATTAGATAATGATAATAAGTTTATAGCCAATAACAATAATGTAATAGATGCAAATGGGAAATATTTAATTCCAGGTCTCTGGGATGCTCACATTCATTTTTCTTTTGATACTAACCTAGCACCATTTATGCCAGGACTTTTTTTAGCTCATGGAGTAACAAGTGTTCGTGATACGGGTGGACCAATTGACTTGGTAGTTAAAATGAAAGATTTATCATTGATGGATCCGATTAATAATCCAACTGTATATATCGCGGGACCTTTAATAGACGGAACTCCAAATGTATATAACAATTCAAGCCCATCATTTCCCCTTCTCTCAATTGAGAACAATGACATTATTGATATTGAATCTAATGTACTGGGAATAGTAGATAGAGAGGTCGATCTTTTAAAGGCTTATGAAATGCTTACTGAAAATCAGTTTTTAGCTATAATGAGAATTGCAAAAAAAGCGAACTTGAAGGTGACAGGACATATTCCTCTAAGTATGACTTTATTTTCTGCTATTGACTCAGGTTTAAATGGAATAGAACATCTTCGAAACCTTGCGCTTTCAATTGCAAGTAATTCAGATGAACTTTACAAGGAGAGATTAGAGTTACTTAAAAATCCAGATGATTTACCAGGTAGTGATTTGAGATCTCTAATTCATTCCAAACAAAGAATGAGAGCTCTTGACTCAATAGATAACAATAAGTTTGAAGAGGCAGCAAATCTCTTGGCATCAAAAAATGTATGGCAAACACCAACACTTTTTTTATACAGAAATTCTTCACAAAAAATTTTTAAAGATTTTTCTTTTATTAATGAGTTAAACATATTACCAAATCAAATTAAACAAAAATGGATCAAAGAGATTGCAGATACTGACACAATAATTAATAAAAATAGTTTAAGATATTCTAAATGGTTAGAGGAGGCCACAGGTAAACTTCATGAAAAAAATGTTCCTTTTATGGCAGGCACTGATACTCCAATTGGATATTTAGTTCCTGGTAGAAGTTTACATGTTGAGTTAGAAGTCATGGTTGAAAGTGGATTCTCAAATCTTGAAGCAATTAAAAGTGCAACTGTAAATCCAGCTAAGTTTTTTGGATTAGAAAATAAAGAGGGAAGAATTAAAGATGGATATAAAGCAGACCTTGTAATTTTGAATTCAAACCCTCTAGATAATATCAGAAATACTCAAGATATATCTGCAGTAATAAAAAATGGTGTATTCTTATCAAGAGAATCTTTGGATTCTTTGATGGTTAAAAATTAGTTAACCTTTAAATATTTTTAAAGGTTAACTAATCTTAATTTTAAAAATTATTGAGGAAGTTGTGCTGGATTAAAATAATAGTCTTCTCTCATTATTTCCCCTTCGTCATTAAACCAATGTTGAATATGTTGGCTAACTGTTTTAATATTTCCTGAATTTTTATTCTTAAAAGTAATATCAGTCCATGAAATTACAACAGCTCCGTCTCCAGAGTAGTCTAATACATCAGGGAAACCACTTTCTCTAATGTCAACTATTTCAAAAACTTCCATGTAATCATCAAACTGAGCAAATTCTTCTTCTAAATCTTTAAACTCGTCAATTCCCGAATTCATAACATCATAAAAAATTGTATTCTCGGAATAATTAGCCTTAATTTTTTCTATATCACCAGTCTTATATGACTGATAAAGGAGTCTTACTTTTGTTACTAGTGGATGATCTTTATAAATAACACCATTTTCACTAGTCTGATATGCATCCCAATTTTTCTGCCATAGTACTTGATCATCATTAATCCATATTGTCTGAATTTTATCGCCTTTCGCTGTCATTCTATATGTACCATACCTTGGCATATTTAAATCTAGTCCAGTATTTTTATCATATCCGGTTAGAAATTCGTATGTTTTCACATCAACTATATCATCTTGTTTATATTCAAAAACATCAGGATAAGCTCCTCCATAATGTTTAATGTTAAAATTTATTAAATTTTTACTTAAATAATTTGATGTTCTAAGTATCCAGTTAAGATCATTAGCTTCTCTGTTTCTTAGCATCCAAACTTTAACATCATCTGTAACAAGCTCTCTAAGTTTTTCAAGATCTCCTGATATATAAGCCTCATTATATTGATTTACAACATCTATAGCAGGATGTTCTATATATATTTTTCCATTTGTTTGTTTTTGAGGAAACACACTAAATGAAAGTAAAACAGTAAGTATTAATAATATTTTTTTCATTTCATTGATTTTAAGATTAGGTTGTAAGTTAAATAAAACATATACATTTGTGAAAATTTATGAAATTAATTATTAAAAATTCAGATAGAATAGGAGCTTTATCATCTGGACTTTGTATGCTTCATTGTTTAGCAACACCATTTTTATTTTTATCACAATCTTCTTTAATATTTATTTCAATAGATTTTACTCTAACATGGTTTTTACTTAATTATATTTTTTTACTTATTTCATTTATTGCAATTTACTATTCAGTTAAAAACTCAGCTAATAAATTTATTAAGATATTGCTTTATCTATTTTGGGCTTTATTATCAGCATTGATTATTTTTGAAAGTTTAGAAATATTCTCTATTTCAGAAGCTGCAACTTATTTTTCAGCATCTTCATTAATTTGTCTTCACATATATAATTTGAGGTATTGTAGATGTGATAATGAAGACTGTTGCACATCATAAATTTATTTATGCTCTCTTCTAATCAACGTAAATTAATTTCTCATTTACAAAAAAAGAAATACCGCTTAGAAAAAAATCTTTTTGTTGCAGAAGGAAAAAAAGTTGTAAATGAATTAATAAATTCTAATTGGCCATTTAAAAGTTTATTTTCAACCGATGAGGATTTTCATCCAGACTCTAAACTTTTGACTCCAGACGAAATGAAAAAGATTTCAAATTTTAAAACACCTAGTCAAGCATTAGGTGTATTTCTTTTACCTGAACCTCAAAAAATATTATCTGAACCTATTTCAATTGGTGTCGACGGTATAAGTGATCCAGGAAATCTTGGCACTATTATCAGATTATGTGATTGGTTTGGGATATCTGAATTAATTTGTAGTAAAAACACCGTTGACTGTTTTAATGCTAAAGTCATCCAAGCTTCAATGGGTTCAATAGTTAGAGTTAAGTGTCATTATGTAATTGACCTTGGAAAAGTTTTAACAAAGATGCAAAAGCCAATATATGGCGCAACTATAGGTGGAGATTCTATATATTCTACAAAACTGCCAACTAAAGCTTCCTATGTTTTTGGTAGTGAATCTCATGGAATATCAAAACCATTATTTAATTATTTAAAAGGTGAGTTTTCAATTCCCTCATTTAAGGATGGAGATAACAGAGCAGAGAGTTTAAATGTTGCTAACGCTGCTGCAATTTTTTTAAGTGAATTATTCAGGGATTTAAAAGTATAAATTAGCTTCCAACGAAGACACTGCCAAATAGTTGTCAGAAATTATTTTAATCGATAATAATTGGATCGTAAAAGAAAAAACCCTCCAGTAAGTGAAGGGTTGGATAATTTGTGTAATATAGCAGTTACATTGCTCCCCCTCTTGGACTCGAACCAAGGACCCTCTGATTAACAGTCAGATGCTCTAACCAACTGAGCTAAGGAGGAATGTCGGCAAATATAATTTTTTTTTTACATTTAAGTTTAATCTTATTCCTATATTTGAAATAGAAAGTGAGAAATTTCTTTAGTTATATTCTATTAATTTCTCTACTGTTTCCTACAGTAGTCGAGACTTTTCATGCTTTTCATGATTCGCATAATATACATATTGAAGATAATCTGAGTGTTCACGACAATGAATTTAATTGTCAAGTATCTTTATTTTTAATTCAAGAAGATGACTTAGATTTCTTTTTAGGTTTTTCATTCGAATCAATTATTTCTCACTCCTTTAAAAGTTCTTTTAAACAGTATGATAAATTATTTCTAAATACTGATTATAGGATTTTACCTAATAGAGGGCCACCTAACTTGGCTTAATATCTATTTAATTTACTATTAGATTTCATTTTAGTCTAATAACTCATATTAACATATTAAAATTTAAATAATTATGAAAAAATATTTATACTTATTAATGTTCACTTTTGCTGCGTTAGCAGTGGTTTCTTGCTCAAAAGATGATCATGATGGACATGATCACAGTGACCATGATCACGACCATATTGCTTATGTAGCTAAGTCATAATATCAAAAAATATTACCTCTTTGCCAGAGCGAGGAGGTAATATTTAAGCTTTGTGTGAAGCTGAAAATTGCACCAAATAAAAATTAAAAAAAAAAAAATGAAAAGAAAACATATATATAGCTTATTAGCTTCAATGCTTTTAATCTCACAGGTATCTTTTTCTCAGGATTTACCTATGTCTGATACAGTAGAGTTAGATGAAATTATTCTATCTCTTCCATTTAGTCAAGATAGAGGAAAGTCTGTGATTAAAGTAAACAAAATTAATGTAAACACTATTAACCCGATATTTAAATCATATATAGGCAAATCTATATCTAAACTACCAGGAATTAGCTTAATAACAACAGGACCTGGAATCGCTAAACCATCTATAAGAGGACTTAGTGCAAGTAGGGTGATAATTTACTCTCAAGGTGTTAGGTTAGAGAATCATCAATGGGGTGATGAGCACGGAGTAGGTGTATCAACATCTGGTATTAGTTCGGTAGAATTAATTAAAGGCCCCTCTTATGTTCTATACGGTAGTGATGCAATGGGAGGAGTTCTGTACATTGAACCAGAAAGATATTCCACTGATTTCAAAATTGATTACATGGGAATTTATAATTCAAACTACAGTGGTATAACTAATAATTTGGGGGTGAAGGGAAGCTCAGGAAAATTCTCTTATGTATTAAGAGGGAATATGACAGATAATCAAAACTTTTCGACGCCTGATGGAGAGGTGGATAATACCTGGTTAAAGGAAAATGATATTCAAGCAGGTTTAAGGTATAGATCAGAAAAATTTTCATCTGATCTAAGATTATCAGTAAATATCTCTGAATTAGGAATACCTGAAGGTGAAGAAGGTCATGATGATCACGATGATCACGATGACCACGATGATCATGAAGGTCATGATGATCATGATGACCACGAAGGCCATGAAGGTCATTATCAAGAGCTATCTCATACGATGTTAACATGGAAGAATAACTTTGATCTTGGAAACAATCACGATCTTGAAATTACTCTTGGAAGACAATTTAATGAGAGAAAAGAGTTTGGCGGTCACGGTGAAGAAGAAGGACATGAGGGTCATGACGATCATGACGATCATGAAGGTCATGAAGGTCATGATGATCACGGTCATGGAGGGAGTGGTGCTGAGCTTGATATGGAATTAACAACTAATACAATTGATGTTGGTTTAACTATGCCACAGTCTGAAAATTTTAACATGATATTAGGAACTAATATACTATCACAAGAGAACAATAACTTTGGTTTTGAGGAATTAATTCCTGATGCTGAAATGAAAGACTTTGGAGTATATGGTTTAGGACAAATTACAATGGAAAATGGTTCAGCTTTAATTGGAGTTAGATATGATTCAAGATCAATAACATCTGAAAGTGGTTCTGCCGATTTTTCAAATTTTAATGGTTCAATTGGGTTAAAGAGAAATTTAGGAAATGCATCATTAAGACTAAATCTTGGTTCAGGATATAGAGCACCAAATTTAATTGAATTATTTGCTGAGGGAATTCATCACGGTACTTTTAGATATGAAAGAGGTAACCCAAATCTTGAGGCAGAGACAAGCTTCCAAAGTGAAATATCTCTTGATATAATGAACGAGAATTCATCTTTAGCGTTTGATATTTTCCTTAACGATATATCTAATTATATTTATGTGGCACCTTCTAATCAGTTTGTTGCTGGATACAAACTATATAATTTTATGCAACAAGATGCAACATTGTATGGTTCGGAGATAAGTTATTCAAAACAAACCGGTATTGAATGGTTAGCTTCAAACACTTCTCTTGAATATATTCGTGGAGAATCAGCTGACGGTGATCCTCTTCCTTTTATTAATCCTTTAACATTTAAGCAAGTTTTTACAATGAACTTTACTGAGAGTTATTCTCTTGAAATGGATTTTATAGCTAAGGCTAAGCAAACAAGAATTTCTCAGTTTGAAGAAGAAACAGATGGATATTCAATTTTAAATCTTTCAGGAAATTGGATGACATCTTTCTTGAATAATGATTTAAATATTTTCTGGAGCATAGACAATGTATTTGACACAGAATATTATGATCACTTATCTAGACTGAAGGAGTCTGGAATAGCTGGGCTTGGAAGAAATATCTCTGTAGGTTTGAAGTATAATTTTTAATATAACTTAAATATTAAGAATCTAAACAAGGCTAGGTTTTTTAATCTAGCCTTTTTTAATTTGCAAATGCTCTAACTATATCATTTCCATTTGCATATAGAACAATTGCGATTAAAATAAAAAATCCTATCATAGTTGAAATTTCCATAAATCTATCGCTGGGCTTTCTTCCAGAAACCATTTCATATAATAGAAACATAACATGTCCACCATCTAATGCAGGAATTGGCAATACATTCATAAATGCCAAGATAATTGAAATAAGAGCAGTTGATAACCAGAAGCCTTTCCAGTCCCATTTTGCAGGGAAAATATTACCAATAGTACCAAAGCCTCCTAGTTGCGATGCTCCTTTTTTTGTAAAAACAAATGAAAATCCAGCTACGTACTCGTATAATGTCCAATAACCGTAATTAAAACCTTGAAGAACACTTTCAAATAGACCAAGTTTTTTATTAATTGTCTTAATTCCATTTCTTCTCAAAACTCCAATTGATCCATCATCATTTCTATCAATATTTAATTTATAAATTGAGCTTCCTCTTTCAACTTCAACATTTATTAAATCATCAGTGTTATCAGTCATCCAATTTGAGAAATCTCCCCAATCATAAATACTCTGTCCATTTACTGATACAATAACATCTCCTGATTGCATACCAGCATATAGTGCAGGAGATTCATTAAAAACAGAATCAATAGTAGCACTAAAAATTGGAGTAAAACTACTTATTTGTCCGCTTTGGAATATTTCATTGCCAATATTATCTGGAATATTAATCTCAGATATAGATCCATCAATCTTTTGAACTTTTACTTTATCAACTGGTCTTAGAAGTAACATTTTGTTTATATCTAAAACGAATTCTAATTCTTCACCATCAACATCAATTATTTTGTCACCTTTATCAAAGCCAATCTCTTGAATGAAGGCAGATGGTTCTAAACCTAGTGGTATATTTTCTTGTGGAAGTGTTTCTTTTCCCCAAACAAAAAGAACCATCATGTAGATTAGAAATCCAAGTAATAAATTAACTGTCACTCCGCCAAGCATAATTATTAGTCTTTGCCAAGCTGGTTTTGATCGAAATTCCCAGGGTTTAGCTGGCTTTTGCATTTGCTCTTTATCAAAGCTTTCATCAATCATACCGGAGATCTTAACATAACCTCCAAGTGGTAACCAACCAATCCCGTATACTGTTTCACCAATTTTCCTTTTAAATAAAGAATATTTCACATCGAAGAATAGATAAAATTTTTCAACTCTACATCCAAATATTCTTGCAGGAATAAAGTGACCTAACTCATGAAGTGCAATCAATATTGATAAAGATAATAACAACTGGACTGCTTTGATAAAAAATTCTGGTGAAAACATATTTTAATTTTGAACTGCAAATTTAATATTTTTTTAATTCCTTGAATTATATTTGTAATCCCCAAATAAAAAAAATATGTTAAAAAGGTACGGTCTTTTTGCTTCTATAATGTTAATTATATCGTTATCGGCCATATTTATGTTTTACAGTGTATTAACTCCTGAAAAAAAATTACCTATATATCAACCCAACATGGTCAAATTCCAATTAGTTGATAGTACTATTCAGCATGTTAAAAGGTTCCATAAAATCGAAGACTTTTCATTAGTAAATCAGAATAATGAGATTGTAACTAATGAAACTTATAACGGTAAGATATACATAGCAGACTTTTTTTTCACAACATGTCCAGGTATTTGTCCAATTATGAAAGAAAATATGACTATTCTTCAAGATGAGTTCATTAATGATGATGATATTCTGCTTTTATCTCATACTGTTACCCCAGAAATTGATTCAGTCCATGTTTTAAAAAAGTATTCACAAGAACAAGGGGTTTTAGATTCCAAATGGAATATGGTTACAGGAGATAAAAAGCAAATTTATGATTTAGCCAGAAAGTCATATCTAGTTGCAGAAGATATTGAGAGTCCTTTAAAATATGATATGATTCATACTGAAAACTTTGTATTAGTTGATTCAAAAAGAAGAATCAGAGGCTTTTATGATGGTACGGATAGTGATGTAATGGATAACCTAATTAGTGATATTAAAATTTTAAAAAAAGAAGAATTTGAATAATTATGAAAAACTATATTTTAACTACAATTTTATCCATAGTAATATCAAACACATTAATTTCTCAAGAATTAATAATAGGTGAAGAAATAGTAAAGCCAGGAATCGTATTTATTTTTGAGGGAGCGATTAAGGACATAGTCTACCCTGAAAATTATAATCTTGTAGAGGAACTTACGGATATCCATATAGAGGCAAGGGTAAACTGGGACACTCAGAATATCCCAGAAGGGACACCTGCTAAGGGTTTTATTCCTTACCTTAAAATTAATGCGATTGTTACTAATCAGAGAACTGACCTCAAAACTTATGTTGATCTAATTCCACATATCAATTTGGTAGATAATTTTCATTATGCAAGGAATATATCTCTTCCTGGAAATATTAATGATAAGTATGAAGTTGAATTTTTTATAAATAATCCTAGCAAATTTGACTTATCCTTTCATAAGGATTGGCTAGACAAATACTCTGAGTCGCTCCTCGAAGATAAGGTCTTCAAATATTCAGATATAAGTTTAGTGAAATTGCTAATCTATCTCGAAGATAGTTAATTCATTAATTCTTCGATATGTTCTGTTTCAATGGGTATATCCTTCATTAAGTTTACAGGCTCACCCTTACTTTGAACCACTACATCGTCTTCAAGCCTTATTCCAAATTCTTCATCAGGAATATAAATACCAGGTTCAACAGTAAATACCATATTTTCTTGAAAAGGATCTTCCAATAGCCCATAATCATGTGT
>CABZAD010000015.1 GCA_902523665.1 uncultured Bacteroidota bacterium
CTGCTTGAATTTAATGCAGAGATAACATTCTTAGCTGGTGACTGAAGAATTGAAATAATCTCTCCGATAATTTCTTCTTTTGACTTTAAGTTAAATAATGCTTCTATATGATCATCTCCAATGTAAATTGCCTCATCTACAAATGCACCTTTTAAAATTGGCTTATCTCCATCTTTTCTGAACTTTTTGATAACTTTTGCTGGACTATTTCCAATCTTTGAAAGCATTATAGTTGTGTTTCCTGTTAAGAGATCTTTGAGTTCTCCAAAGTCATTTTCAGATTCACTCATAGCTCTTTCAAGAAAAGTATTTTTAACAACTGAAAGCTTAACGTCAGAATTAAAGCATTCTCTTCTAAGTTTACTTGTTTGTTGGGCGTCAAGACCTGCAATATCAGTGAGATATACTGACTTATAATCAGATAATTGGCCTTTAAGCTCCTCAACAACTTTAACTTTTTCTTCTTTATTCATTTTAAACATTATTCAAATTTAGACTCAACAGTTATACCTGGGCTCATTGTGCTTGACATTGAAATACTCTTAATGTATGTACCCTTAGCACCTGATGGTTTTAGCTTTATAATTGTCTTAATTAACTCATTGGCGTTGTCTTTAATTTTATCTGCTGTAAAAGAAACTTTTCCAACAGAGGCGTGGATAATTCCAGTCTTGTCAACTTTAAAATCAATTTTTCCTCCTTTTATATCTGACACAGCCTTGGCAATATCCATTGTTACAGTTCCTGTCTTTGGGTTTGGCATAAGTCCTCTAGGGCCTAAAACTTTACCAAGAGGGCCTAGTTTACCCATAACACTTGGCATAGTAACAATAACATCAACATCAACCCAACCCTTTTTAATTTTTTCAATGTAATCATCCAATCCAACTAAATCAGCACCAGCTTTTTTCGCTTCTTCTTCTTTATCAGGCGTTACTAGAGCTAATAGCTTTAAAGACTTACCAGTTCCATGAGGAAGAGATACAACTCCTCTAACCATTTCATTTGCCTTTTTTGGATCTACTCCAAGTCTAATTGCAAGATCTACAGAAGAATCAAATTTAGTAGTAGTAACCTCTTTAACAAGAGCCGAAGCCTCACCAAGACTATATGACTTTTCAGAATCAATCTTCTCAAGTGAAATCTTTCTATTTTTAGATAACTTTACCATATCTATTTAACAGGAGGTTCTCCTCCATTTACTTTAATACCCATTGACCTAGCTGTGCCAGCTACCATATTCATTGCTGACTCAACAGTAAAAGCGTTTAAATCAACCATTTTATCTTCTGCTATTTTTTTAATCTGATCCCATGTGACAGTTGCAACCTTTTCCCTGTTGGGTTCACCTGAGCCTTTTTTCTTTTTAACAGCTTCTAATAATTGAACAGCAGCTGGCGGTGTCTTAATAACGAAGTCAAAGCTCTTATCCTTAAAGACACTTATAACAACAGGCAAAACCTTTCCTGGTTTATCTTGACTTCTTGAATTAAATTGTTTGCAAAATTCCATTATGTTAACTCCGGCAGCACCAAGAGCAGGACCTACCGGGGGAGATGGATTTGCTGCTCCACCTCTAATTTGTAATTTTAATACTTTGTCAACTTCCTTTGCCATAATTATAATTTTTCAACTTGCATGTAACTTAATTCCAATGGAGTTTTTCTTCCAAAGATTTTAACCATAACTTCAAGCTTTCTTTTCTCTTCGTTTACATTATCTATTGATCCTGTGAATCCATTGAATGGACCATCTATAACTTTGACACTTTCACCAACAGTAAAAGGAATGTTAATCTGCTCACCTGAAATAGCTAATTCATCAACTTTACCTAGCATTCTATTTACTTCTGACTGTCTTAATGGTATTGGCTCACCTCCTTTTGTCTCACCAAGAAAGCCTAAAACATTAGATACCGATTTAATCACATGTAAAATTTCTCCTGAGATGTCTGCCTTCATCATAATGTAGCCAGGAAAATATGTCTTTTCCTTTGAAATCTTTTTACCTTTTCTTATTTGAACAACTTTTTCAGTTGGAACAAGCATTTCTTCAATCTGATTACCAAGAGAGACTCTGGAAACTTCAGTCATTATATAATCTCTTATCTTGACCTCTTGACCAGTGACCACTCTAACAACATACCATTTTTTTTCTGCTACTTCCACCATCTATCCTATTAAATTGAAATAAAGTTTAACTACTCTAGAGAGAACTGAATCAGCACCCCATATTACCAATGAAAAAATCACTGAAAAAACTATCACTAAAGCAGATAGGTTTAACAATTCTGAACGGGGTGTCCACTTGACATTATCCCTCAGTTCTGTTACAGATTCCTTTATAAAGTTTATAATCGACATCATCTTTATTTGTGCACGGGTTGAGAGACTCGAACTCCCGACACCTGGTTTTGGAGACCAGTGCTCTACCAACTGAGCTAAACCCGTTTATATTTTACACAAAAGGTATCGAACATAAAATGCAAGACACCCTTAGAGTTAATTAAACTTTGTTTTACTAGTCTAAAAGTTCAGTTACCTGACCTGCACCAACGGTTCTTCCACCTTCACGGATTGCAAATCTTAAACCAACATTTAGTGCAATAGGTGATATTAACTCAACATCAATAGTTAAGTTGTCACCTGGCATCACCATCTCTACACCACTTGGAAGCACAATATTACCTGTAACATCTGTAGTTCTAACATAGAACTGAGGGCGATAATTGTTGTGGAATGGAGTATGACGACCACCTTCTTCTTTTTTCAAGATATACACCTCAGCCTTAAACTTAGAGTGAGGAGTTACAGAGCCTGGCTTACAAATAACCATACCTCTTGAAATATCAGTTTTTTCAATACCTCTTAGAAGAATACCGGCATTATCACCAGCTTCTCCTTTGTCAAGAATTTTTCTAAACATCTCGATACCTGTTATTGTAGACTTTAGCTTTTCAGCACCCATACCGATAATATCAACCTCATCACCTGAGTTAGCAATACCAGATTCAATTCTTCCAGTTGCTACAGTACCTCTACCAGTAATTGAGAATACATCTTCAATAGGCATTAGAAAATCTTTTTCAATATCTCTCTTAGGAAGTTCAATCCAGCTATCAACACCTTCCATAAGTTTCATTACGCTTTCAACCCATTTTTGCTCACCATTTAGAGCTCCAAGAGCAGAACCAAGAACTACTGGAGTATTATCTCCATCATAATCATAAAATGATAGCAAGTCTCTAACTTCCATTTCAACTAGTTCGAGAAGTTCAGCATCATCTACCATATCAGCTTTATTTAAGAAAGCAACAATTCTTGGAACACCAACTTGTCTTCCCAATAGTATGTGCTCTCTAGTTTGAGGCATTGGGCCATCAGTTGCAGCAACAACTAATATAGCACCGTCCATTTGAGCAGCACCAGTTACCATGTTCTTTACATAGTCAGCATGACCAGGACAGTCTACGTGTGCATAGTGTCGGTTAGCTGTTTGATATTCAACATGTGATGTGTTTATAGTAATACCACGCTCTTTTTCTTCAGGTGCGTTATCAATTGAATCAAAGCTTCTTGCTTCAGAGTATCCAGCATCTGCTAGTACCTTCGTAATTGCAGCTGTAAGTGTGGTTTTTCCGTGGTCAACGTGACCGATAGTACCAATGTTTAGGTGGGGTTTAGATCTGTCAAAAGTTTCTTTAGCCATAAGAGTATATTTTCTTGTTTTTTACGAGCTGCAAATTTATAATTTTTTTCTTAGAAAATTACTTATTTATTTTTTTTTTTTAGATGTTTAGAAAAAATCATAAAATTTATTAAGTTTATAAGTAAATACAATGCTTTGAAAAGAAGAAATTTTATAAATAATGTTTTTATTTCATCATTAGGATTAGGATCAATGGGGTCGATAAATCCATACAAATATTTTTCTGCATTCCCTTATAAACTTTCATTAGCTCAGTTTTCTCTAGCAAGATATACCTCTCAGGAGGGATACGATGTTTATTCTTTTGCAGAAACCGCACATAAATTAGGCTTTGAAGGATTAGAGTATATGTCTGCTTTGTATAAAGGTGGTTTTTTTCAACCTAATAGTAGTTTTGGATTAGCTGAAGCAAAAAAAGTTGCAAAAGAATCTCTTAAAAGGTCTGATAATTATGGTCTAAAAAATTTATTGATTATGGTCGATGGAGAAGGTAATCTAGCAAATAAAGACAGAAAGTATAATGATAATTCAGTTGAAAATCATAAAAAATGGATCGATTGTGCAAGTGAGATGGGATGTCATTCAATTAGAGTTAATTTGGATAGTGATGGTTCATTGAATGATTGGACAAATAATTCTGTAGAGAGTTTGAATAAACTTTGTGAGTATGCTAAGTCGTTTGGTATAAATGTAATTATAGAGAACCACACAACATATAGTGGATCTGGTGGGGAAAGTTATGCTGCAAATCCAGATTACATAATAAATGTTATTAAAAAAGTTGATTACGATAACATTGGAACTCTTGCTGATTTTGGTAATTGGTGTCAATCGTTTAAAAAAAGAGATCGCGCAGAATTAATTTCTAGATTTAGAGATAATAATGAAAAAGATGATGAACCTAAGGTAAAAACAACTTCAAGTTATTTCTCTACATGCAATAAAATGTATGACATTTATGAGGGCGTCTCAAAATTATTACCATATGCAAAAGCTGTAAGTGCTAAGGTTAATAGCTTTGATGAAAATGGAGAAGACCTTGATATAGACTATACCAAAATGTTGAAAGTTGTCAAAGATTCCAAATATTCTGGCTATATTAGTGTTGAACAGCAAGCTTCATATGAAGATAACATAGACCCAATTGAAGCAATTAATTTAACAAAAGAACTTCTATTTAAATCTTGGAATAAATTATCATGAAACTATTAAGCAAAATATTATCAGTAATTGTTGGTCTAACAGTTATAAATGTTTGGCTATTTAGGTCAGCTAAATCAACATCTTACAGGGGGGGAAATGCAAGCAGTCTAATAGAAGAGTTTGAGGTATATGGTCTTAGTGATTATTTCTTAACTATTGGAATTATAAAAGTAGGCCTTGCTATCCTTCTTATACTTAGTCTTTATTTTCAAAAATTAAGATTGATTTCAGCATCTGGAATTGGTTTAATGATGTTAGTTGCGATCTACATGCACTTCAGCGTTGGAGATGAACTAATTAAATCAATGCCAGCATCTGTTATGCTTATCAGCTGTATTATAATAGCATATTCCTCAAAAAAATCATTTATTTGATGTATAAATTTGAGAATTCACAGATTTTAACAGCTAAATAGCATTAAATGAAAATTAAAAGCATTCAAAAATTTAATTTAATTAACTCAATTGTACTAATCTCCATGTCAGCTTGGGGATATGTTGACACTAATTCTTTTACAGCTTTAATTCCTGCCTTTTTTGGAATTATATTACTCCTTCTAGGAACAATGCTCACAAATGAAAAGCTGGTAAAATTATCTGCTCACTTAGTTGTCTTATTTACATTATTGATTTTGCTTGCATTAGTTATCCAAGTCTTACCAGGTGTATTTGAAAGAGGAGGGATTGGCTTAATTAGAGTTATCTTGATGATTTCATCGTCAGCAATTGCAATGATTATTTTTATCAAAAGTTTTATAGATAATAGAAAATCTCGTTAAAAATTTAAATTCAATTTTGTAAATTTCAGGTATGAAGAAAATGGACAAATCATACCTAAAAAAAAAGATAAATAAGCTTAATAAAAAAATTCACAGAGCCGAATCTCAGAATGAGGAAAACAAAGCTTGGTGGAGAAAATTAAAGCTTAATAAATTAAAGGAAAGATTATATCATATAAGTTCATAAATGAAAAAAATATTTTTATTTGCCATATTAATATTTGGCTTTTCATGCTCTTCGCCAAAATTTATAAATGATTATTCTACACTAAAGTCTTATGATGATACTTTAGTTTCTTCAAAAATTGATCTCAACAATTGGCATAATCTTGATCCTGAAATTGATTTAATTCCAGGAACAAGTGTAGAAAGAGCTCATTATGAGCTTCTTAAAGGCCTGAAAGGTAAAGAAGTAATAGTTGCAGTTATTGATACAGGTCTAGATATTGATCATGAAAGCTTATCAAATAACATTTGGATCAATAAAGATGAAAAAATAAATGGTAAAGATGATGATAATAATGGATACATAGACGACATACACGGTTGGAATTATTTAGGGTCTTCATACAATGAAACTAGAGATATGACAAGAATATTAAGAGATAATAAGGTTAACAATAGAAAATATGACAAAGTTCAAGCTGAAATTAAGAAAGAAATAAGAAGATCTAATGAGCAATTAGAGATTTTAAATTACTATATTCAGCTTCTTGAAGAATCAAAAGATCTTTTATCAAAGTACTTAAACAAAGATGAATTTAGTATTGAAGATGTTAACATTATAAAAACAGAAGATGATAAATTAAATCGTGCTAAAAATATTTTTAAAGATTTTGACTTTTATGGTTATACAAAAGAATATTTGAACGAAGGTATAAAACAGTATAATGATTTTATTAATTATCATTTTAATATTGACTTCAATGGCAGAACAACTGACGATAATATATATGATATTAATGATACAAATTATGGTGATTCAAATGTAAATAACATAAAAGAGAGTGAATCTCATTCTACTCACGTATCGGGAATAATATCTGCCGATAGACAAAATAAAAAAGGTAATAAAGGAATAAATAATCTAGCAAAAATTATGGTACTAAGAGCTGTGCCTAATGGTGATGAATATGATAAGGATGTAGCTTTGGCAATTAGATATGCTGTTGATAATGGAGCAAAAATAATAAATGGAAGTTTTGGTAAATATTTTTCATCAAACCCTGAGTGGGTTATTGATGCAATTAGATATGCCTCAGAAAATGATGTTTTATTTATTGCTGGTGCTGGAAATGAATCTAAAGACTTAGATTCATTATCTAATGATAATTATCCCAATGATCAATTTTTTAATAAAGATGAGTTCTCTGATACCTTTATTAAAGTTGGGGCGTCAAGTATTAATTTAAATGAAAGTTTCACTGCTTATTTTTCAAACTATGGTAAAATTAATGTAGATATTTTTGCACCTGGTGTTGATATTTATTCAACAATGCCAAATAATAAATATAAATCTCAAGATGGAACTTCTATGTCTTCACCAGTTGTAGCAGGAATTGCTTCACTTATAATGTCATATTTTCCAAAATTATCAGCAAAAAAAGTAAAAGAAATTATTTTAGAATCAGGTGTAGAAGTAGACTTAAAAATTGGGAATCTAGGAGATAATAAACACTTTAAAGAGTATTCAAAGTCTGGAAAACTAGTTAATGCATACAACGCTTTAATTCTTGCCTCAAAAAGTAAGAGGAAATAGATAACTACTTGTTAGCAAGTTGACCACAAGCCGCGTCTATATCTTTACCTCGAGACCTTCTAACAGTTACAGTAATTTTATTTTTCTCTAATATCTCTTTATGTAAATTAACCATATTTTGATTGGCTGATTTGAAATTCTGATCACCTATTGAGTTATATTCAATTAAGTTTACTTTTGAAGGAATTGATTTACAATAATTGACTAAAGCGTTAATATGCTCAATGCTATCGTTAATATCTTTCCAAACTATATACTCAAAAGTTATTTTCCTTTTAGTCTTTGAATACCAATAAATCAAAGAATCTTTGATTTTGTCTAATGAAAACTTTTTAGAAAATGGCATTATTATATTTCTTGTTTCCTCAATTGCAGAGTGAAGCGAAAGTGCAAGATTAACTTTTAGGTTTTCATCAGCTAATTTTTTAATCATTTTAGGAATACCAGATGTTGATACAACAATTCTCTTTTGAGAAATATTAAGACCTTTGTCAGAAGAAATTTTTTCTATTGATTTAATTAAATTATTGTAATTCATTAAAGGCTCCCCCATCCCCATATAAACAATATTTGAAAGTGGTCTGTTAAAATATTTTAAACTCTGGTCATTAATTGTTACAACCTGGTCATATATCTCATCAGGATTAAGATTTCTGATTCTTTTTAATTTTGATGTAGCACAGAATTTACAATCAAGGCTACATCCAACTTGAGAGGAAACACATGCTGTAGTTCTATCATCAGTTGGAATAAGAACAGATTCGACTGTATGATCATCATGAAGCTTTACCGCATTTTTTATTGTTCCATCAAAGCTTTTTTGAATTTTATCTACTTGAATATGATTAATAACAAAATGATAATCTAAAACATCCCTTAGATCCTTAGATATATTTGTCATCTCATCAAATGAGTAACAGGATTTTCTCCAAATCCATTCATAAACTTGTCTTCCCCTATACGAATCAAATCCTTTTTTCTTAAAAAATTCAATTATTTGATCTTCCGATAAACCTCTAATATCAATTTTCATTTCGACAGTAAAATTAAACTAATTAGTTAGATTTGCAGATATGAAAAATTCTTATGCTTTAGTAACAGGCGCAACTTCAGGAATAGGGCTTGAGATTTCAAAAGATCTTGCAAAAAGAGGATATAACTTAATATTAGTAGCAAGAACTAGAAATAAATTAGATAGTTTATCATCAAAATTAGCTAGTGAATACAGTATAGATTGTGATTTTTTTTCCTCAGATTTAACCCTAATTAATTCCCCAAATGAAATTTTTGAATATACAAGTCAGAAAAAATACAATATAAATATACTTATCAATAATGCAGGATATGCCTTGCCAAATGCATTTCATGAAAATTCATTAGAAGATGAAGAAAAATGCTTAAGAGTTCTTGGAACCTCTGTTATTGCTCTTACCAAAAAATATATCAATGACATGATTTCAAATGGTGGAGGAAAAATCATGATTGTGTCATCAGTTGCTGCATATGCTCCAGCTTCATCTCTTCAGTCTCTTTATGGGCCTGTTAAAACATTTATGAATAGATTTAGTGAATCACTTAGTTTTTACAATAAATACGGTATTACCTCAACGGCAGTTTGTCCAGGTTATACAGTAACAAACTTTCACACAGCCAGTGGTGTTCAAGCTGAAATGGACAGTGTTCCAGATTTTTTAAAGAAAAGTGCAAAAAGAATTGCACAGGAGGGAGTTGATGCAATGTTTAAAGGGAAAAAGGTCTCTGTGCCAACGAAAACATGGAAAGTAATAGTATTCCTCTTGAAAATCATACCTAATTCTGTTTTTAGATTAGTTAGTGGATTACTCGCTCCGGGAAGATATGATGATATTTAATAAGATTATATTATTTTTAGATTATTAATCTTAAAACAATTAAAATGAAATATATATATATAATTATGTTCAGCATACTTTTAATGAGCTGTAATGAGACTAATCATGCAGTTGTTAAAGTTGATGATGAACTAAGCTCAAATATCAAACTTCTTATTGAAAAATATGTAGAAAATGATTTTGATTTATCAGATTTTTACACAGATGATGTTGTTAGTAGAATTAATAATCTAGAGTTTACAGGTTATGAAAATTTAATGCAAGGATTTCAAGCTCATCATGATGTATTGTATGATAACATAATAATAGAAGATTTATATGTCCACACAAATTATTTTACAAGTGGTGACATTTGGTCTAATGCATGGTTTACATGGAAAGGAACTGGCAAAACAACAGGTGAGGAATACTCTAATAGAGGTCATTTTGATTATAAATGGGAAGATGGTAAGATTGCAATCTTACAGGCCTATTACAGTGAATATGCCGAGCAAAATGAAGCTGCTGCTTATGCCGCTTCACAGAACTAAATTTTATGCCCACTCCTAGAGTGGGTATTTAATAAGATTTTAGCAAACCTCCATCAATTGGTATTGAGGCTCCATTGATATATGCTGCATTATCTGAACTAAGGAAAGATGTCAAATACCCATATTCCTCAGGTCTACCAAGACGTGAGGCAGGTACTAGTGACTTCATTTTTTCAAGAACTTCAGCTTCTGAAATATTTAATGACTTTGATTTTTCTTTATTTAATTCTTTAATTCTCTCAGTGTCGAAATATCCGGTTAAAATTGAATTAACAGTAATTCCATCGGGACCAAGATCTACAGATAGACTCTTTGCCCATGCAACTACAGCAGATCTTATACTATTTGATAAAACAAGATAATTTAAAGGTTCCTTCACTGAAACTGATGTAACATTAATTATTCTTCCCCATTTATTTTTCTGCATCCCAGGAATAACTAATGATGTAGTATGAACAACACTTTTAAATAACAAATCAAATGCTTCTTGATAAGAATCAATTTTTTTTGTTAAAGAATTTCCTGCTGGAGGTCCTTGTGTATTATTAATTAGAATATCTACGTGATTATTTTTAACATATTCTTCAATTTTAATTTTATAATCTTCAAATTTTGAAAAATCAACAACTAAATAACTATGATTATTTGAGCTTGGAAGTTGACTAACAATTTCTTTTAGTCTAGATTCATTTCTTGCCATAAGGCAAACACTTGCTCCAGAATTTGCTAATTCAGTTGCAACACCTAGTCCAATACCTTTGCTGCTTCCTCCTACTAGAGCTTTTTTTCCTGTTAAATCTATTTTCATGCTAAGTCATCTCTTTTTGGACTAAAAACATCCATTATTATACAATGGCTTATAGCTCTTCCTGAGTGAGGAACATTAGATGGTATTAGAAATGTTGATCCCTTAGTACAAATATTTTTCTTACCATTAATTGTAAATTCAAATTCACCATCAACGACATGCATTAATTGTTCGTTTATATGATTATGTTCCGGTAAGCTAGCCCCTTTTTCAATTTCCCAATATGCCCAAGTAAAGTCTGAGGCATGTATAATTCTTCCGTGAAAGCCTGGCATAATTTCATTTGAATTTAATTCTTTAATATTCATTTTTTAATTTTTTATCTTAATAATCCTAACATATAAAAAAGTGATACAACTATAACAATTACAATAAAGAAACTAATTAAAATTCTTTTTGCAACCTTTATAGCGATACTATTTTTTTGTTTTTTTTGGTTCACTTTGTAACTGTTGGACTTTAATTTTTTAAATTAAACAAAAATTCTAATTTTATCATAACTAAACAAAATCAATTAAACTTTTCAATTTTAACTTTAACTAAATGAGTGGGACTTTTGAATTATTAGACTATCTGATATTTGGGCTTTATGCTATAACAATATTAGGAATTGGTTTATGGGTTTCTCGAGATAAAAAAGGAAAACAAAAAAATGCTGAAGATTACTTTCTTGCGAGTAAATCTCTTCCTTGGTGGGCAGTCGGTGCTTCACTAATTGCGGCTAATATATCTGCTGAACAATTTATTGGAATGTCAGGATCAGGATTTGCTCTTGGACTTGCAATTGCATCATATGAATGGATGGCAGCAATCACTCTTTTAGTTGTGGGTAAATATTTTCTTCCAATATTTATTGAGAAAGGTCTATATACAATCCCTGAATTTATTGAAAAAAGGTATAGCACTAACCTAAAAACAATTCTTGCTATATTCTGGATTGCACTTTTTGTTTTTGTAAACCTAACAACTGTATTATTTCTAGGTGGTAAAGCTCTTGATACAATAATTGGTGTTGGTGATGGATCAATTTTATTGAACAGTATAATAGGACTTGGTTTATTCGCTGCAGCATATTCTCTTTGGGGAGGTCTTGCATCTGTTGCTTGGACAGATGTAATCCAAGTTATTATTTTAATTTTTGGAGGCTTGTTAATGACTTATTTTGCTCTTACAAACGTTACAGATTCAGGAAGCTTCATTGATGGTTTAAAATATGTCCATGAAAAGGCACCTGAAAGATTTTCAATGATTTTATCTAAAGGTGAAATTATAAAACCTAATGGAGGTGACGCGTGGTGGGATCTTCCAGGTCTAGCAGTATTAATCGGAGGTATGTGGGTGGCAAATCTTTATTATTGGGGTTTTAATCAATACATTATCCAAAGAACTCTTGCAGCAAAAAGTCTAGCTGAAGGTCAAAAAGGGATAGTTTTCGCCGCTTTCCTAAAACTAATAATACCTGTTATTGTTGTATTACCTGGAATTATTGCATACGTAATGAATATTGATGAGTCTGGAGCTTTAACAGCTGCATCAGTAGATCCAGGTTTTATTGGTGCTGCAGGAAATTTTGCTAATGATAATGCTGCACCTTGGCTAATTAAAAACTTTATTCCAGCAGGAGTTAAAGGGCTTATACTTGCTGCTCTTGCAGCTGCTATTGTTTCTTCATTAGCTTCGATGTTAAATTCTACTTCTACAATTTTTACAATGGATATATACAAGTCCCATTTCAATAAAAATGCTTCAGATGCAAAGATGGTATCAGTAGGAAGAATAACAGCAGTTGTAGCATTAATTATTGCAATAATAATTGCTCCACAACTTGGAAGTCTTGGCCAAGTATTTATATTTATTCAGGAGTACACAGGGGTTGTGAGTCCTGGAATCTTGGCAGTATTTTTAATGGGATTATTTTACAAAAAAGCTACTAATAATGCTGCTATATGGGGAGCAATATTATCAATTCCAATAGCTATGTATTTTAAAGTTGCTCCAAAAGGATGGAATGATGCATCAATATTTGTTGAGCTTCCTTTTATGCATCAGATGGGTTATACTTGCCTGGCAACACTAGCCATTATTGCAATTATAAGTTATATTGAAGGTAATCAAGATGATCCAAAGGGTATAAATCTTACAAAAAAATTATTTGCGACAAACAATACATTTAATATTGGAGCTTTTAGTGCTCTTTTAATTACAGTATTTTTATATGCAATGTTTTGGTAGGCATTAAACCTAGATTAATAATATTGAAGGTTAATTTTTAATTAATTTTTTAGCTAGTTCTTCAAGAGATACACCTTTAGTTTCAGGCATAACAAAATGTGTAAAAATTAATTGCAAAACCATCATAAAAGCAAAAAATGCAAATACAAATCCAGGGCCAATCAAACCAAATAGAAATGGAACAAATGATGGTATTATAGCAGCTAAAACCCAGTGAGTAGAGATTCCAAATGACTGGCCATAACTCCTAATATGATTTGGAAAAATTTCAGATATGTAGACCCAAATTATTGCTCCTTGTCCAATTGCATGGGATGCTATAAATAAAAATAGAAAAATTGGAAGTACAATACCACCCCATTTTAAAATAAAAGATAGGCTAATTAAACTCAGAGAAATTATATATCCAATTGAGCCTATATACATAAGAACTTTTCTTCCAAGTTTATCAATTAAATTAATCCCAATAAATGTAAAAATTACATTGGTCAGACCAATTCCAACGCTATTTAATAATGCCGCACTTTGACCAAGTCCTCCTTCTTCAAATATCCTGGGTGCGTAATAAAGAAATGCATTAATTCCAGAAAATTGATTAAAAGCTGCAACTAAGAAGGCTAGAGTAAGTATAAAACTATATTTTTTTTGAAAGATTGATTCTGATTCAACAATCGATTCTTTATCTCTTGTTATTTCAATAATTAATTGATCTGCATCATTTTTTGAATATGCACCCCTTATTATTTTTTCAGCTTTGTCTTTTTGGTTATTAAAATAAAGCCATCTTGGACTTTTCGGAATAGAAAAGACAAGTATAGTATATAATATCGCTGGAATAGCCTCAACACCCATCATATATCTCCAGTCATTTTCACCAATTCCACTAAGGAGATAATTTGATAAAAATGCAACGAGAATTCCAGTTACTAAATTAAATTGGTAGAGTCCAACAAGTTTTCCCCTATTTTTTGCAGGTGCAATCTCTGATATGTATGCAGGAGCTGCAATACCAGAAACTCCAACACCTACTCCACCTATAAATCTGAAAACTGAAAAAGTAATTGGATCATTTGCTAGAGCTGATCCTACTGCTGATATTGAATAGAATATTCCAATCCAAATTAGTGTATTTCTTCGTCCATATTTTCTTGTTGGAATTCCTCCAAATATTGCACCAAAAACTGTTCCCCATAGAGCCATTGCCATTACAACAGAGCCATGAAAAATGTCTGAGGAATTCCATAACTCCTGAAGCTTTTGGTCAGCGCCTGAGATTACAACAGTGTCAAATCCAAAAAGGAAACCTGCAAGAGCAGCTACTAAAGACCACTTTATTAATTTACTCATTAACCAAATATATTAAAAGGTAAATTAACTGATTAATAGAAGTTTATGAATAGACAGAAATAAATCTAGTAGTTATCCTTCATCTTGATAATTATTTTATCGAGAGCTAAATTTCCCATACTACCAATATGGGAATGTTTAACTGTTTTAGGAAACTTTATTTCACCTGAGCTTAATTTACCTTTTAATTCAAGATATGCATCTCTAAAAGGTATACCTTTTAAAACCATCTCATTTATTAACTCTACACTGAAAATATTTTCATAATTTGACTTTTCCAGTATTTTTCTATTTACACTAACTTTAGATAAGCAGTAAGATAAAATTTGGATACATTCTTTTATATCATTAATTGCATTAATAATTTTACCCTTATTTAGCTGAAAATCCCTATGATATCCACTTGGAAGGTTAGTTGATGATAAAGATGCAGAATTTGATAGATTTTGAATACTATTGCATTTTCCTCTTATAATCTCAAAAACATCAGGATTCTTTTTATGTGGCATTATACTGGATCCTGTTGTAATATTTTCAGGAAATGAAATAAATTGAAACTCATCTCCAGAATACAAGCATATATCCATAGAAATTTTTGATAAAGTAAAGGCAATATTTCCTAAAGTATCGAATGTATTTTTTTCAATTTTATTTCTACTAATCTGACATGCGAGTGAATTATATTTTAATGTTTTAAAATTTAAATCATTTGTTGTAAAATCTCTGTCAATATTAAAAGATGTTCCGTACCCAGCAGCACTCCCCAATGTATTTTGATTTATTATTTCAATTGTACTATTCATGCTAATAACATCGTCAATTAATATTTCAGCATAAGCTGAAAACCACAATCCAAAAGAGGAAGGCATTGCAGCTCTCATATGAGTATATCCAGGCATAATAATATTCTTATTTTTCTTGGCAAGATTAATTAATAGATCAAATAAAGATTTTATTTCTGTTTTTATAATATTTAATTCATCTATTAGGTAAAGCTGAATTGAGACAAGGACTTGATCATTTCTTGACCTTGCAGTGTGAATTTTTTTTCCAATATCACCTAGTTTATCTGTTAGTATAAATTCAATCTTTGAGTGCATATCTTCAAATTCCTTCTCAATTTTTAATTTTCCAGCTTCAGCTTGGCTTAGCATTTCATTAAGAATATTTATAATTTTATCACACTCAATCTCTGACAAAAGATTTGATCTATATAACATTTTTGCATGTGAAATTGAAGCTTTTATATCATATTTAATTAGATACAAATCATTTAACCTATCATCACCTACTGTGAATTCAATTATTTTTTCATTAACTGAGTTATTGTTATCCCATAGTTTCATATTATATTATTTTATTTAAAAGATTTTTATAAACTTCAATCCCATCTAGTAATTCATCAACATATATATATTCGTCTGCACTATGGGATCTTTTTGAATTTCCAGGACCAATTTTTACAGATGGAAAATCAAGCAAAGCCTGATCTGATAACGTTGGAGATCCATAGGATTCTATTCCAAGCAAATTTGCAGACTTTATAATTTGATGATTAGGACTAATAAGTGATGGTCCAAGATTCAAAGATCTAGCCTTTATTTGACATGGACATTGTGTAACGAAGAAATCATTGATTTCATTAATATCATATAGTTCATTAATTCTTACATCAACAACAATATCAACTTCAGAAGGTATGACATTATGTTGAAATCCACCATTTATTTGAGTTACAGTTGTTTTAACTGGTCCTAACAATTTAGAAACTCTATCAAATTTTAGTTGATTAAACCAATTAAGTATTTTGGGGAGTTTTTCAATTGCATTATCTTTATTTTCGTGAGCAGCATGACCTGGTTTACCTTTTATTTTTGCGTCAAATACAATAAGACCTCTTTCTGCAATTGATAACTTCATTAGTGTGGGCTCTCCAATAATTGCAAATTCAATTTTAGGTAATTTTTCTAGAATACTTTTAATTCCATTAGCTCCAGCAATTTCCTCCTCAGCTGAACAAGCAATAATAAAATTGTAGTTCATTTTTTGAGTTAAATGGATACTTTTAAAAAGGTATAAGAGAGACACAAGAGCACCTCCCGCATCATTACTTCCTAGTCCAAATATCTTTCCATCCTTTTCAATTGGATAGAATGGATCGATAGTATATGATTTATTGGGTTGAACTGTATCATGATGAGAGTTAAGAAGAATAGTAGGTTTCTCTTTATTAAAATACTTATTCTCTGCCCATAAATTATTTAAATGTCTTTTAAAATTTATTCCATTTTCTTTAAACCATGACTCTAAAATTTTAACAACATTTTCCTCTTTTTTTGAGAAAGAAGGAGTCTTAATAATTTTCTTGAGAAGCTTAATAGCATCTTTTGATTGATTATCAGTCATATTGGTTGGTTATTTTTGTTGATTTCATATTATTTTCATCTAAAGATTGACCAGCAATCTTAACTGACTTTACGCCATTATTTAATGCATAAAATGAATTTGTTAATTTGGGAATCATTCCATTGGATATAATTTTCAATTTTATGTAATTGTTAAATTCCTTTTCATTTAGTTTATCAAATGTAGAATTATCATCATTTGGGTTTGATAAAACTCCATTTTTTTCATGACAATAAATCAAATTAACTGTATAATATTTTGATAGTGAAATTGCTATTTCAGAGGATATAGTATCAGCATTAGTGTTGAGCAATTGACCATTTTTATCATGAGTAATTGAACATATAACAGGAGTAAGATTTTGATCTATCAGATTTTTTATAAAAATAGAATTTATTTTTTTTATATCTCCAACTAAACCATAATCAATTTCCTCTACAGGTCTTTTAACACTTTCAATTAAATTAGCGTCAGCTCCAGATAATCCAATTGAGTTACAATTAAATGATTGTAATCTTGTTACTAAAGTTTTGTTTAAACTACCTGCATAAATCATTGTGGCAACCTCAAGATCTTGAATACTTGTTATCCTTCTGCCATCTCTAATTTTAACATCTAAATTTAATTTTTTACTCATTTTAGTAACTTGATTACCTCCACCATGAATTAATATTTTTTTGGTTTCAATTTTAGCAAAAGATTTTAAAAATCTATTTAAAACATGACTATTATTAATTAAGTTTCCTCCGATCTTTACAATTAAAATTTTATCCATTTTTTAATAGTTTTTTTATAATGTACTGAGCAGTATATGTTCTATTTTCGGATTGCTCGATAATAAGCGATTGTTCACTATCAATAACATTATCAGTTGCAACTAAATTTCTTCTAATGGGAAGGCAATGCATAAATTTTGCATTATTAGTTTTTGCCATCTTTTTTTCATCAACTATCCAATCATTGTTGTTATTACTTACCTTCCCATAATTTTCAAAAGAACTCCAGTTCTTTGCATAAACAAAATCAACACCTTTAAAAGCTTCCAACTGGTTGTTGTTAATTTTTATTCCTTTTGTAATAGTTGGATCAAGATTAAAACCTTCAGGATTAGTAATTGATATATCAAAATTCATTTTCATAATTGCTCTAACAAATGAATTAGGAACTGCATGAGGCAAGGGTTTAATGTGAGGAGCCCATGTCAATAATACCTTTGGTTTATTAACTAAAGAATTTTCTTTAATTGTAACTAAATCAGTAAGTGCTTGAAGAGGGTGGGCAATTGAACTCTCCATATTAAATACTGGAATATTTGAAAATTTAATAAAACTTTTTATTATTTGATCTTTCACATCTTCTTCTTTACTTTTTAATAACGGTAAAGATCTTACACCAATAATATCACAATATTTAGAAATTACCCTAGCAGCATCTTTTATATGTTCTACGGTTGAGGAATCCATTATTTTACCATCCTCAAATTCTAAAGACCATATATTATTTGAGATATTTATAAAAAAAGTTTCTAATCCAAGATTTTTGGATGCTTTGTATGTACTCATTCTTGTTCTTAGGCTAGGGTTAAAGAAAATTAAGCCAATAATTTTATCCTCAAAGATCTTTTGATTTTTTCCGATATTACTTTTTATATCAAGTATTTCATCAACTGATTGATTAATATCTTTTATATCATTGAGGTTATAGAAATTCTTCATAGTGATTTGTTAAGTGCATTGAAAAAAATATCAAAATGATTTTTTTTAATTGACAACGGAGGTAATATTCTAATTAAATTTTTATTGCTACTGCTACCAGTAAAAATTTTATGTTCATAGACCAACTTTGATCTTAATTCAGAGACATCAAAATCAAATTCTATTCCTAACATTAAACCTCTTCCCTTTACCTTTTTTATGGAGTTGAATTTTGAGGCAATATTTTTAAAATAGCTCTCTAACTCTAAGGATTTTTTAGAAATGTTATTTTTTTTCAAAAATTCAAGAACACTCAAAGAGGCAACACATGCTAAGTGATTACCACCGTATGTTGTCCCGAGTATACCTTTTTGAGGTTGGATATTAGGATTTACAAGAATTCCTCCCACTGGAAAACCATTTCCCATTCCTTTTGCAATGGTAATTATATCAGGCTGAATATTAAATTTTTGAAAAGCAAAAAATTGACCTGAACGACAAAATCCAGATTGAACCTCATCTGCAACTATAGATACCTGATATTTTTTTTGATAATAGGCTAGTCCATTAATAAAGTCCTCATCAGGTTGATCAAGTCCTCCAACCCCTTGAATTGATTCAAATATTATTGCACATACGTCTCCTTTATCCAACTCTGTTTCTAACTTAGTATTGTCATTAAATTCTATAAAACTAACATTATGTTGTTTGTTTAGCTCAGAGTTAATATATCTATTATCAGTTACTGCTACAGCAGCTGATGTTCTGCCATGAAATGAATTTTTAAAAGCAATTATTCTCTTCTTTCCTGTATAAAAAGAAGAAAGCTTTAGTGCATTTTCAACAGCCTCAGCACCTGAGTTACACATAAACAACTTATAATTATCTAAATCTGCTTGTAAGTTAATTTCTTTCGATAGTTTATCCTGTAATGGATTTCTTACAGCATTTGAATAAAATCCGATATTCTTAAGTTGATTAGTTATATTCTTAACATATTTTTTTTCAGAATGACCTATTGAGATTACTGCATGACCTCCATATAAATCTAAATATTTGTTATTAAATTCATCGTAAACATATACATCTTTTCCCTTTACAGGAACTACATCAAACTGGTTATAAACGTCAAATGTCTTCATATTAATAAATTGAACCTTTAAAATTTAGTCCTAAGCTTTCTTCATAACCATAAATAATATTCAAGTTTTGTACTGCTTGACCTGATGCACCTTTAATAAGATTATCTATAACAGTAGTTATATGAATTATGCTTTTATGGAATTCTATTTTCACATGGCAATTATTAGTATTAATTACCTCTTTTAGGTTTATATCATTTTTGGATAAAAAAGTAAAAGGATGATTTTTATAGAAGTCTTTATAGATACTCTTAATATCTTTAATCTCATGATCAAATTTCATATAAATCGAGGTGAAAATTCCTCTAGTAAAGTTTCCTCTATATGGAACAAAATAAATTTTAGAATCATTACCCAAAAAATTTAATGTTTGATAAATCTCATTTAAATGTTGGTGATTAAAAGGTTTATAAATGGATAAGTTATTATTTCTCCAGTTGAAGTTATTTGTGTCTGAACTAATCTTACCAGCACCAGTACTTCCTGTTATTGCATTAACATGAATATCATTTTTAATTAAATTATTAACCATTAATGGAAGTAACCCAATTTGAATAGCAGTTGCAAAACATCCAGGATTTGCAATTGATTTACTTTGCTTAATTTTTTCTCTATTGAACTCTGGTAAACTATATAGAAAATTTCTTGATTTGTATTTGTTATTATTGATTAACCTAAAATCTGAACTAAGATCAATTATAATCGTATCACTTTTAAAATTATACTTATCTAAAAAAATTCTAGACTTCCCATGACCAAGACAGAGAAATAGTACATCGACGTCTTCAGTAATTTGATCAGAAAAAATAATATCTGTTTTCCCTAACAAATCTGGATGTATTTCATGAATATTTTTTCCATTTTGAGATATAGAATAAATAAATTTTATTTTAAACTTTGGGTGATTCAGTAATATTCTAATTAACTCACCCCCTGTAAATCCTGAACCTCCTACTATTCCTATTTTTTTCATTACTATTTATTTATTTGTTGAAATATTCTTGAAGAATTTGAATTAATTTTAATAAATCCTTTAATATCATCAGAGGACCAGTTTAAATTTTCTTCTCCATAAACTCCTGAATTATCATTCATTAAATCATGTTTAGATTTAATCCCGTTTAATTTAAAATTATATGCACTTAATTCCACAAAAACATTTCCAGTAACATACCTTTGACTTTTTTCAAAATATGCTTCAATATCTTTGATTACTGGATCAAAGTATTGTCCTTCATGAATTAACATACCATATAATTTTGAAATAGATTCTTTTTGAAAAATTTGCCATTTCGACATAGTATGCTTTTCCAAAAGTTCATGAGCTTTAATTATAATTTTTGCTGCAGCTGCTTCAAAACCCACTCTACCTTTTATTCCAATTATAGTATCACCAACATGAACATCTCTTCCAATTGCATATTGACTGGATATTTCCTCAAGATAATTTATTAGATCAATGGGATTGGATCTTTTATTGTTAATTGATACTATTTCACCTTTAATGAATTTTATATTTAATAATTTTTTTCTCTTTTCTATTAATTTTTTTGTAAAAGCCTTGTTTGGAAGAGCTTTATAAGAGGTTAAAGTCTCATCACCACCGATTGTAGTACCCCATATTCCTTTATTTATTGAGTATTTGGAGTTATTCCATGTAAACTTTACACCCATTTTTTTTAAGTATGATATTTCCTGTTTCCTTGAAATACTATTGTCTCTTATTGGAGTAATTATTTTAATATTTGGATTTAATATTTGAAAAATTGAATCAAATCTAACTTGATCGTTTCCTGCACCTGTTGACCCGTGGGCAACAGTATTTATATTATTTTTTTTTGAATAATTCATTATTTCAATTGCTTGTATTATTCTTTCAGAACTAACTGAAAGAGGATAAGAATTATTTTTAAGAACATTACCAAAAATTAAAAACTTAATTATTTTATCGTAGAATTTTTTCTTTGCATCAATTGCAATAAATTTTGAAGCACCTAATTTAATTGCTTGTTTTTTTATATTGCTTATCTCTGATTTATCAAAGCCTCCAGTATTTACTAATATGGCGTGTATATTAAAACCATCACTTGATAGTCTCTTTAAACAAAATGAAGTATCGAGACCTCCACTGTAAGCTAAAATTATAGTTTTATTTTTCATAATTATTTTTTATCGTATAACATACCTGTACATAGACACATTGAAAACTTAGTTCTTTTGAGAATATCATAGTTTTGACATGTCTTACAGCCTTTCCAAAATTCTGGATCATCAGTTAATTCGCTAAAATGAGCAGGCCTATATCCAAGTTCATAATTTATTTTCATAACTGGCATACCAGTTGTAATTCCAAAAATCTTTGATTTTGGATACTTTTTAAATGAGAGTTCCAGTACTTTTTTCTTAATCTTTTTTCCAATACCCATATTTCTGTATTTTGGTGATACTATTAATCCAGAATGTGCAACATACTTTCCATGTTCCCATGCTTCAATATAACAGAACCCAGCAAAATTATTTTTGTCTAATGCGATGACAGAATTTCCAGATAAAATTTTTTCCTTTATATATGTAGGAGATCTCCTAGCAATTCCTGTCCCCCTATTTTTGGCAGATTCATCTATTAGCTTACTAATTAAGTTACTATATACTATATGTTTGGCGTTAGCCAGTTTAATTATCAAATTTCTGAATTTTGTTAGATTAAATAAGTTAACTTCTTAGTGAAGTTAAATCAACAGGGAATTATGCAACCCGACCTCGAAGAGTAATTCGGTTGTAGAAAATACGATTATATTTTTTCTTTAAAAGCGTATTCATACTGTAAAATTGAGAAAAAAAATATAAAAATCAAAATTTGAAATTTTTAATTTAGAAATAGTCAATTAATTTTAATAAAAATTTATCTATAAAAGAGAGTTGAGATTTGTGGCTACCACCTGAATATAGAAGAAAGCCTGCATTTATAATTAGATCAATAAATATTACAACAAAAAAAATAATTATGTACTTGATATTTTTTTTCATTTTTTTAACAAATAAGGAGTTTAATTTAATAAGATTCTAAATTAAATTTGCCACAATTATAATTACTAATTTATGATTTTTGACTTGTTTGGCACATTATTTTCGATATTACTTTTTGTCGTTGCAATTATAATAGTTAGGAGGTGGGAAAAAGAAAATATACTTGGTAAAAAGTTTATCCTACTTTTAAAAATAGTTTACTTCGGAGGAGCAATATTTGGAGCTTTTTTACTTATATACCAATTAATTTTTAGGACTTCACTTTAAAAATATTCATTAGTAATAATATCATTCACTTTTATTATTTTCTTTTCAATTTTGGTATGTTTAATCCAATCCAAAAATATTTGTACTTTTTTAAAGTCAAACTCACCCCAATTTCTACCGTAATTCATAGAAGGGATTGATAGATCATAACACTTTTCTAGATTTATATTTTTTTCATAATCTGGGATATATTTTTTTAATATTTCTAATGATTCTTTTTTATTTTCAAATGAATAAATAAAGCCTTTTCTTGAAGCCTTTATAAAGGAATTAGCATTTTCAACAACATTGAAATTATCTCGATTACAAACTAAAACTGGTGAATAAGAGTAAGGTATCATATAATCTTCCATTTTAAAATATCTAAATCTAGTCTCAAGTTCAGATGCTTGAACACCCTCCCAATTCATAAAGATCCAGGTTGAGTTCGAATTATTTTTAATAATTGTATCCCAAATTCCTAATTTATCAGGATATAGAAATTTCACATCTCCTTTTCCTCCATCGTTAATTATCATTTGTCTTATTATGTGATCCTCATATCTAGCATTAAATGAAGAGTAACTTTTACCATCTAAATCTTTTGGCGAATTAATTTTTGAATCTTCAGTTACAACAATAGCGCTTAAGTCTTTCTTTAAAATAGCTGCTATACCTAAAAGATTTAATTTATTTTTTTTTGTGTGGTAACTTATTAAAGTCTCTGTGGGACATAAGGCAAATTCTACAATGTTTAGCTCTATTTTTTTTGCAGGTGTTATAGAGTAATTATCATTCAAAGGATTTACAATCTCAAGATCAATTCCATTTTCCTTATAAAAATTATTTTCTAAAGAGACAAAAAAACCTATATGATTAATATTTGGTGTCCAATCTAATGCTAATCTTAGTTTTTTCATTTTATTTAAATTTTTGAGCCAATAACGAGATTTGAACTCGTGACCTTTTCCTTACCAAGGAAACGCTCTACCCCTGAGCTATATCGGCAGAAAAAGTTGAGCGGGAGACGAGGGTCGAACTCGCGACATTCAGCTTGGAAGGCTGACGCTCTACCAACTGAGCTACTCCCGCATTAATTTGTGGGGAGAGCAGGATTCGAACCTACGAAGGCGTAGCCAACAGTTTTACAGACTGCTCTCGTTGACCGCTTGAGTATCTCCCCAAATTCAAAATTTCAAAGAGCCGATGGAGGGACTCGAACCCACGACCTGCTGATTACAAATCAGCTGCTCTAGCCAGCTGAGCTACATCGGCTTGTTTTAAAAAACTGAATGCAAAATAAATGCTTTTTTCTGCCCAAACAAAGTAAATAGATATAAATTTTAAAATATTATTTTGCTCTAGGATGAGAGTTTTTAAACACCTCTTTAATTCTCTCCATACTAGTATGACTGTATACTTGAGTAGCTGAAAGACTAGAATGACCTAACAATTCTTTTACTGAATTTATATCAGCTCCTTCATTGATTAAATGGGTAGCAAAACTGTGTCTTAATACATGTGGAGCTTTTTTAACTTTTGGAGAGACAAGCTTAAAATATTCATATACCGTTCTGTAGACATATTTTTCTGTGAGCTTTATGCCAGATTTAGATACAAATAAATGTTCATGTAATTTATTGTTAAATTTTTGTGATTTTAGTTTGAGATATTCATTAATTGACTCTTTTAAACCTGGTAACATTGGAATAATTCTTTCCTTATTTCTTTTTCCCATTACTCTTATTGTTGAGGAATTCATATTTACATCTGATGCTTTCAGATTTATTAACTCAATTCTTCGGACACCAGTAAAATAAAAAAATGAAATAATTGTTTTTTGTAGGACTCCTCTATAATCATTCATAAAAAAACCACTGTCTAATAAGGCAGCTATCTCATCCTTTGAAAATGGAACTTGAATCTTTTTTGAATGTTTTAAAGGACTATGTGTAATTAGAGGCGAAGAACTGATGGTCTCTGTTTTAACTAAAAACTTATAAAACGATTTTAGGCTAGAAACTTTTCGATTTATGGACCTATTAGATAAGTTTTTATTTACAAGCAGGACTATCCACGATCTTATAATCTGGTAATCAACATTTTCAATTACACATTTATCATAATTTTCATTAATAAATACTTGAAATTCCGTTAAATCTTTCTTATAAGCATAAAGTGTATTTAATGAATATTTCTTTTCTATTTGTAAATATTCAATAAACTTTTCGATTAACATTATAACTAAGTTACAATGTTTGGAATAAATAGGAGGATATTAAATATTTTCTTGATCTTTAAGCTTCTGAATATATTGGGCTTTCTTAATCTTAGTTCTGTGAACTACTGATGGCTTAACAAACTGCTTTCTATCTCTCAGAGATCTCATAACTCCAGTTTTATCAAACTTACGCTTAAATCTCTTTAGAGCCTTATCAATATTTTCGCCATCTTTGATTGGTATAATTAACATCTATTAATTTATTTTCGATCGCAAATATAAATAATTGTATTTAATATACTTATTATTTTCTGCTATTAATTACTTCAACATATTTAGCTAATTCCTCTTTAACTTTTGGAAATAAAATAAATAGACCAATCATGTTAGGAAAAACTAGAGCTAAAATCATAGCATCTGAAAATGCCCATACAGAAGACATATCTCCAGCTGCACCGATAACTATAAATACCAAAAAGAGTAATTTATAAGTAAGGTCTGATTTTTTACCTTTTCCAAAAACATACATCCATGATTGAAGACCATAATAAGACCATGAAATCATTGTTGATAACGCAAAAAGCACAACAGCAATTGCGAGAAAAGGACCTGAAAAAGAAATATATTCAGCAAATGCTGCTGATGTAAGACCCGCTCCCTCGAGCTGTTGACCATCAACCATTACTGCAGACGATCCCTCCACTAAATTACCATATGTAAATAAAGTATTGTCTCCATTGAAAATTATTATGACAAGAGCAGTCATTGTACAAATTAAAACAGTATCAATAAATGGTTCTAAAAGAGCAACTAATCCCTCAGAGGCTGGATAACTTGTAATTACTGCTGAGTGAGCAATTGATGCTGAACCAGCACCTGCTTCATTTGAGAATGCACCTCTTCTAAACCCTTGGACTAAAACACCTATAAAACCACCAACTGCTGCAGTAGGTGCAAATGCACCATTAATTATCATTGCAAATGCATCATCTACAAAAGATAAATTTGAAAAAATTATATATAGACAAGCTAAAACATACATTCCTGCCATAAAAGGAACTATTTTTTCAGTTACAGATGCAATTCTTTTTATGCCACCAATTATTATAATTCCTACAACAATCATCATTATAATACCAACAATTGTTCTAGCTGAACCACCAGTTAAACCAAATAGATCAACCATCTGCAAGGCAGCTTGATTAGACTGTGCAGCATTTCCTCCTCCAAATGAAGCACCAATACATAAAACTGCAAAAATTACTGCTAATACTTTTCCAAACTTTTCAAAACCTCTTTCTTTTAATCCTTTAGATAGATAATACATCGGACCACCATAAACTGTACCATCAGATCCAACATCTCTATACTTTACACCAAGCGTACATTCAACAAATTTGGAAGACATACCTAGTAATCCACACAAAATCATCCAAAAAGTAGCACCAGGTCCACCAATAGCAATTGCCATTGCAACACCTGCGATGTTTCCATTACCTACTGTTCCAGATACGGCTGTCGCTAAGGCCTGAAAATGACTAACTTCTCCACTTTCTTTTCTTTTTTCATCAAGTCCATCATATCTTCCCATAACTGTTCTTAGGGAAAGTCCAAATCCACGAATATTAATAAATCCAAAGTATAGAGTAAAGAAAGCAGCTCCACCAACCAATAAATAAATTATCGTTGGTATGCCTGTCCCAAAAAACTCGTGAAGAATTAATCCTTCCCAAAAATTAGATATGGGTTGAAATGCCTCATTTATTCTTTCATCTATACCTAATTTTTCCTGTGTAGTCATAATTTATAAATCAATAGCTGTTTTTATGAATAACTAAATGTTAAACCCCAAATATTAGGGCGAATGTCAAATATAAAATAAATCCTAGGAGAAGTGTAAAAAATGTTTAATAAAAAATGAATCCAAACAATTTTTTTTATGAAGCATATAACATTTATTTTTGACCAGCCCATTCAGAAATTCCACCTATCAAATTATACAAGTTTTTAAATCCAAAAGACTTCATTATCTGACATGCTTGAACACTTCTTACACCAGAATGACAATAAACATAATAGTTTTTATTTTTATCCAACTCTTGGATACCATCAATAAATAGTTTGGGATCTCTAATATTTAGCAGTTTAGAATCAGGAATATGTGAATCTTCAAATTCTTCATTTGTTCTAACATCCAACAAATATAAGTTTTTATCACTTTTTAGCCTTTCAATAAGCTCATCCGAAGTTATATTAATCATATTTTTTTCTAAAAATAAGAAAACCAAATAGTAATTTAAGAAAAACTTGAGTTATACTTTTTTTAGTTTAATTCTAATTATGTAATTTGTGGATAAATATACTTACTATGAAATATTTTCAAAAATCTGATATCTTTCTAATTGGAGCTGCATTCATCTCATTTGTTCTGTCAGTTTCTTTATGGTTTTATGGTTATAAAGATGAAGGACTATTTGTTGGACTTTGGGTTCCTTCAATTCTTTCTTTTGGTTGTTATTTTAAACAGATGCTAAACAAATAGAATGGGAGATACTTTTATATTTATAATGGGTTTAGTTTGTACTGGTGCAGTTGTAGCAGCAACATTTCTATCTATAAATGAACTTAAAGATGTTAATGAACCTCAACTTGAGACAATGGATATGGCTGAAGGGACAAAAAAACATCTAAAACTTATATCAACAGCAATTTTTATAATAATAGGTTTTGTTTCTATTGGTTTATTTTGTTTTTATTTTATATTTGCCTAATGAAATTAATTAACATATACTGGTGGTGGAATTACGAAATTTAATTAATCGTGAATAAAACTGTTATGTAATAGCTTGTCTCACGACAGGCTTTTTTTTTGCTATGAAAACAATAAAAATAAATACATATTCAAAGAAAATTATAGCTGATACTATAACTCCTGTTGAAGTATATCTAAAGATTAGAGATAGGTTTCCAAATAGTATACTCTTGGAAAGTAGTGATTACATGCAAGCTGGCAATAATTTTTCATTTATCTGTTTTAATCAAACTGGATTGTTTGAGGTTAAAAATCATGTTTTAAATCAAAAACTACCTGGATGTAAAGTTGATACTATCAAAATGGATAATGATAAAAGTATTACATATTACTTGAACAACTACTTAAATAGTTTTGAAACTGAGAAGACTAATTCAAAGTTTATTACTAATG
>CABZAD010000016.1 GCA_902523665.1 uncultured Bacteroidota bacterium
TTGGAACAGTAAAAAATCTAACAATGACATGAGGGAGACCAGCAGTTCCAAACATAAGGGCTGCAGTAATGAAAAATACATTTATTAATGTTGTTTGGTTAATATCAGTATATTTTTCAAATCCAAGATCTACCGATAATTGATTTAAATTTTCTAATAGATATATTCCATCTAGGGTTTTACTTCCGAATCCTATTTGAGGTATTGGGTTTCCTGTAGCTTGAAGAGAAATAAAAATAGCAGGTACTGTAAACGCAAATATTAAGACACAATACTGTGCTACTTGAGTATAGGTTATTCCTTTCATTCCACCAAGCACAGCATAGAAGAAGACAATTCCTATACCAATAATAACTCCTAAATCATAAGGTATCTCTAAAAATCTTGAAAATGCTACACCTACTCCTTTCATTTGACCAACAACATATGTAAATGAGACAAAGATTGCACAAATCAATGCAACTGTTCTTGCTGTTTTAGAGTAGTACCTTTCACCTATAAAATCTGGAACAGTAAACTTACCAAATTTTCTTAGGTAAGGAGCTAAACATAGTGCTAATAAAACATATCCACCAGTCCATCCCATCAAATATTGTGAACCTCCATAACCAAGGAATGAAATTATTCCTGCCATAGATATAAATGAAGCAGCAGACATCCAATCAGCTGCAGTTGCCATTCCATTTATGACAGGATGGATACCTCCGCTAGCAACATAAAATTCTTTTGTACTTTGAGCTCTAGACCATATTGCTATTCCTATATATAGCGAAAAGGTTACACCAACTAACAAATATGTCCAAAATTGAGCTTCCATATTATTCGTCTAGGTTGTGTTCTTTGTCTAATTTGTTCATCAAATAAACATATATGAAAATTAGTATTACAAATATGTAGATTGAACCTTGTTGTGCAAACCAAAATCCAAGAGGAAACCCTCCTAAAAAAATTGAATTTAGATTTTCAGCAAATAAAATTCCAAATCCAAAAGATGAGATAAACCAAATGGTTAAAAGTATTCTCAGATACAAAATATTTTTTTTCCAATATTTCTCTTTCATTTCATTTCCATTTTTTGTTAAATTATTAATTTAAATAAATAGCATAAAAAATAATATTACCTCATTATTATTACTAATCAATCATATTTTTTGGAAACTTACCATGCTTTCTCATATCTTCTTTAGTCAATATTTTAAATGAATCTGATTTTGAACAATTCTTAAAAATTTCGAAAGATGCTTTAGGCATTGAAGTAAGTTTTCTTGTATCAGTGTTTATTAAGCCAAAAGCCAAATCAATATGAGCAAGATGATTCCCTTTATTGTCATAGAAATTTTGAAATAAAGAAAAGAATCTTCCATCTTCACTGTATCCATTTATTTCTATATCAATTCTAAATTCTACCTCCACTAAAATTTCCTTGTAGTAATGTATGTGTTCGTAGAACAATACTGGCCCAATTTTTAATTTTTCAAACATATCTTTATTAAGTTTAATCGTTGAGAAAAAAGATACTCTAGTATCAGCTGCATATTTTATGTATGCATGATTAGCAACATGCCAATTTGGATCTAAGTCAGTCCACGATGCAAAAAAGGTTTTTTCAAATTTTTTCAATGTAAAAGTCTAATTGGTAAATTCAATTTAGGAAATTATTTTAAAAGAAACTCTCGCGATATCCCCAAAAAATATCAAAATAAAAAAATAAGAAACTCAGGCTAATTAAAAATTTAATAACACTTCCTGTAATTACACCAACAAATGATCCAAAAGCAGGTTTTATTGAATCTTGAAAAGATTTTTTTATTGACATTTCACCAAACAGTGCTCCAAGAAAAGGACCAATGATTATTCCAATTGGACCTAAGATTATTAGAGCCACAATTAAACCGACAGTAGTTCCAATTTGGCCAGATCTAGTTCCACCTAACTTTTTTACACCTAATATTGGAATAATATAGTCTAAGATTCCAACAGATATTGCTACGGTTAGAGTTATTAAAATGAAGTTTAAGTTGAATTCAACTACTGAAGTTAAATTTAAAAGTAAAATACCCAGCCAAGACATGACTAGGCCAGGTATTATCGGTAAAAAACTTCCAATTATTCCTACAATACAAAAAATAAACCCTAATACTAATAGAAATAAGTCCAAGTTTTAAAGTTATTCAGACGGAGGAATATCCTTTTCGTAAGCAATTAATCTTGAAATTTTACCATCAGTAAACTGAGCATCTGCCATTATAAGAACAGTTGTTTCCTCTCCTTCATCTTCATTTGTTACAGATTGACCAGCAATAATCCATGTTTCATCATTAAGTAAGCCCTTATAAGGCATAGCCCAATAAATCTCCCAAACTGGATTTGTTGCAAAGTAATTTTCAAGGGCAGCAGAGTGTGCTTCTGAACCAATAATTACAGAACCATCAGCTAAATCAAGTCTTATATCTTCAGTTTGATAAGAAAGAATTGCCTCAATATCTTTGTCGTTATGAGCTTGCACCCATGCTACATAAATATCTGTGAATTCATCTGATGCATTTACAAAAGATTCCTCTGGTTGAGGAGTAAAAAAACCAGATCCTTGCTGTTCTGTCACATTAGCATCACATGATGCAAATATGATTGCAAATAATAAAATATAATTTTTCATTTTAAAATATTTATAGTTAATTATTAAATATAGGGAAACTTACTAATAGATACTACCAATATTAAAGATTACATTATATTTGAACTAAACAATTAATCATGAAAAAATTTTTAACACTATTACTTATACTTTCATTAGGATTTTCCTATTCTCAAGATAATATTGCTTGGAATAGAGTTGATTTATATGTGCCTGCTAATCAAGCTGGAGCATATTTTGAAGCAATGGATGAATTTTATACAAATGTTGAGATGCCTGAAGGTGTTTCTGTTTCATTAGTAAGTTACTTTTATAGAGCTCAAGATGTTGAAGCAACTCACTCAATAGTTTTTGCTGGACCAGTAGATGGGATTATAGAATTAAGACAAATTAGATCTGGCGAAGATTATGAAGCTTTTTATGATGATTTGGATGTTTTAGATGCAGAAATCGTCTCTAATACAGCAGGTCAAAGTCTAATAAGATTAAATACTGATTCAGAAAGAGGTAACTGGGCACAATCATGGCAATGGAGAGTTGACAATCAAGCAGTATTTGCAAGCGCTTTTGTTGAATTAATGGAAAATTTTGAATCATTTGAAAGCTATATTGCACTGGGCTCAATTAATCAAGGAATAAGCAGGGATGGTGAAAGTCATTATATATATTCTAATCAAGCTAGCTTTGCCGACAATTTAAAAGGTGGGCCTCAAAATCAAAAAGAGTTGGAAGCTTTTGATAAATTTCAAAAAACAGTAGCTCCCATTTCTACATTTCTTGGAACTAGAACTGAAATTAATGTTAAGACCTGGAATTAATTAAATTTTAATATTCATTAAAAAACCCTCAATAATATGAGGGTTTTTTTATTTTTAATAAAAATAATTATGGCAAGAACTCCTTCAAATATGATTTCTCTTGGATCTGTAGCCCCTGATTTTAATCTAATTGATATGACATCTGATTCGAATTTTTCTTTAAAAGAAAATAAAGGTACTGTAGCAACAGTAATAATGTTTATATGTAATCACTGTCCATACGTTAAACACGTAAACCCAACAATAAGTAAATTAGCTAAAGAATACCAAAGTGATGAAATAAAATTTATTGCTATTTCAAGTAATGATGTAGTTAATTATCCTGAGGATAGTCCTGAAAAAATGAAAACAAATGCTATTGAAAATGATTTTAATTTCCCGTATTTGTATGATGAAAGTCAAAAAGTAGCTAAGGCATATGATGCAGCATGTACTCCAGATTTTTATGTATATGATGACAACCTTAAATTAGTTTACAGAGGACAACTTGATGATTCGAGGCCAGGTAACGAAATTGAGTCCAATGGAAATGACATTAAAAATGCAATTGATTGTCTTTTAAACGGTGTTGAAAATAATGATCTTCAGAAACCAAGTATTGGTTGTAATATAAAATGGAAATAGAAAAATCAGACTTAATAAATTGTCATAATCGTATTAAACCATTTATTCATAATACTCCTGTTTTAACATCAAGTTACATTAATGAGTTAACAGAGGCTGAAGTCTATTTTAAATGTGAAAATTTTCAAAAAATGGGTGCATTTAAAATGAGGGGTGCTGCAAATGCAATTCTTAAACTCTCTGATGAACAGAAAAGTAACGGTGTTGTCACTCATTCTTCAGGGAATCATGCTCAGGCAATTTCACTAGCTGCAAAAAAAATTGGAATAAAGGCATACATAGTTATGCCTTCAAATGCACCAGAAATAAAAAAAGAGGCTGTCAAAGGATATGGAGGTGAGTTAATTGAGTGTGAATCAAATCTTGAGTCTAGAGAAGCTGCAGCAAAAGATCTAGTAGATTCTAAGAGAGCAACTTTTATTCATCCTTCCAATAATTTAGATGTAATAATAGGACAAGGTACTGCGTCTAAAGAGCTTATTGAACAATATGGTTCTTTTGATCACATATTAGTTCCAATAGGAGGCGGAGGGCTTATAGCTGGAAGTGCCCTAGCAGCAAAATTTTTTGGAGATAATTGTTCAGTAATTGGGACAGAGCCTTTTGAAGTCGATGATGCCTACAGATCTTTAATTAGTGGTAAAATTGAGACTAATATTTCTAATAACACTATTGCTGACGGATTAAGAACTCAGCTTGGAGATAAAAATTTTCCTATTATTCTTAATGAAGTCAAAGAAATTATAAGAATTACGGAAGATGAGATAATTGATTCAATGAAGTTAATTTGGCAACGCCTTAAGATAATATGTGAACCTTCTTGCTCACTTCCACTAGCTGGAGTTTTAAAAAATAAAGACAAGTTTAGAGGAAAAAAAATTGGAATTGTTATAACAGGCGGCAATATTGATTTAGATAATCTTCCTGTCTAAGATAGTTTTCTGTAGCTCAACATTGAGACTAAAAACAGAAGAATACTTCCCCAACCAAGATAGATAAAAGGTGAGCTAGGTATTAGAACATAAGCCATTGTCTGTGCAGAAATTACCATTGTCCCAACACAAATCAATAAGTTTTTTGCAATTGCTTTATTTTCAATAAACTTTTTTTTAGAAAAGGAAATTATAAAAAGACCTATTATAGAAACCCAAAGACCAAAGAAACAATATATTTGCTTAAGGTAGCCCGGCAGAGTTTGATTAATTTCTTCATTAAATAATTGATCAAAAGTCATATTGAGCCTTTCTTCATTTGCAACTTTATCAATCATCCAAGGCTCGTCAACTAGCATCCATCTTAATCCAAGAACGATAAAAATAATTCCTAGTGTAACTATTGGTATTAAAAATATTTTTTTTGTCATAGTGGGTGATACTGGATTCGAACCAGTGACCCCTACCCTGTCAAGGTAGTGCTCTAAACCAACTGAGCTAATCACCCTTTGTGCAAATCTAAATGTATTTATTTAAGATAGTTTTCAAGAAATGTTAAAATCTTTTCATTACCCTCAATTTGCTGTTCTTTTTTTATAAATCCGTGACCTGCATCTTCAAATAAAACATATTCTACATATGCACCAGCATCTCTTGCCTCTTGAACCATTTCATCAGACTCAATTTGTAATACCCTGGGATCATTGGCTCCTTGAAGAACCATCACTGGATTTTTTATATTCTTTGCATGAAACAATGGAGAAATATTATAAAGCCTTAATGAATCTTCTGTATAAGGGTTTCCCATTTCCTTGTATAAAGATTCTCTTGTTGATTCCCAATATGCTGGAATTGATCTTAATGTTCTAATCCAATTAGTCACTCCATATATGTTTACACCAACTTTGAATTCTTCAGGTTCAAAAGTCATGGCTGCCATTGTCATAAACCCACCATAACTTCCACCAATTATTCCTATTTTATCAGGGTTAATATAATTTTGATCCTGAAGCCATTTTTTACCCCAAACACAATCTTGAAGATCATCTTCACCATGATTTAGATCATCTAGTGAGTAGAATGTTTTTCCATAACCACTACTACCTCTATTATTTACTGCAAGAATAGCATATCCATGATTTACTAGGTATTGGATTAAAGCACGGTACCCAACTCTGGATTGTCCACCTGGACCACCGTGAACCCAAACTAATGCTGGTACTTTATTTTTTTTACTAGCTGAATGCGGCTTATAAAGTATAGCTGGAATCTCCAATCCATCAAAGGATTCATATCTAATTACTTCAGCATTTACAAGATCTTTAGGGTTAACATTTGAATTTAAATTTGAGGTAATTTTATTTAGTTTATTGGTTGATAATTCGTAGGTATATATATCTCCAGGACTATTAGGGCTTCCAGCAGAAACTCTTAATAATTTTTCATCTTCAGAAAAACCAACACTATTTATATTCATATTCTCAAAGTCAATTAAATTTAGGTCAGATTGATCACTCATATTTTTAATAGTGATCTTATTTTGAGCATCTTCATTGACTGCTATTACTCTATATGAATTATTTTTTGAAAGATAACTAAACGTAACATCCCAATTTGTTTTATATACAATACTTCTTTCACCATTTTTTAAATTATATGACATCAAATAATAAAACTCACTATCATAGTTGGTAGTATAAAAGTAGTTTTCATCATTTTTGTCAAAGTTTTGTCCTGAGAAATTAGCAGCTTGATCTGAAATTTCAACTTGTTGGTTACTTTCAACATCATATAAAAATAATTTTTGCTCGCTCCTAGAAAGGTTTAAACTTAAAACAAGGTAATTATCGTTATTAGATATACTGTTAAGATTATATCCACTATCATTTTTAAAAACCATTTCCGAGTTGAGTGTTACTATGTCTATCTTATATAAATCAAAGAATCTTGGATCTCTAGAATTTGAAATGACATACATCTCTAACTCATCATTAGTCCACCCAAAAAATGATGCCTTTGTATTTTTACCTGGTGTTAAATCTATGCTTTTACCATCCCTAATTATGTATATATGAGAGTTTTCATTTCCCCCAATATCAGCTGAATATATTACCTCACCAGTAGTTGGCGAGTAACCTCTAGAAAAAAAAGATTCCTCTTTTGAGTCTGTTAACTGTGTTTCCTCATTGGTTTTAAGGTCAACTTCATAAATATTAAATATTCCGGATTTATCTGAGCTATAAATTAATTTATTTGCATCTTTTGAAAAATATCCACCAGAACTTCTGTTATTAGACATTAAAGTTTCTATTGAGTACTGCTCTATATTATTTTGTGATCGATTACATGATAATAATAGAAGAGATAATGTTATTAGCATTAAAGATTTTTTCATATTAAGGTTTTTAAGTGAGTTTATATTGTTTATTATTTACTGATTTTTCAAATATTAAGCTTAAGCATGTTAAACCACAAATTTAAAAGATTTCTTTATACTTTTGATTAATGAAACATTTATCTAAAAAGGACTTTGACGACCTACAAAAATTTTATCGAATAAATCTGATAAATTCATGTACAGGTTATAAATCAGCAAATCTTATTGGGAGTATTTCAAAAGAAGGAGTTGAAAATGTAGCTGTTTTTAGTTCAATTACTCACCTTGGTAGTAATCCTGCTATGCTTGGTTATATTTTGAGGCCTACAACCGTTCCTAGAAATACATTTAAGAATATCAAGGAAACTAAATTATTTACTGTCAACCACATAGTTAAAGACATTATTAATGATGCTCATCATACAAGTGCTAAATATCCAGAGGAAATTTCTGAGTTTGATAAAACCAATCTTGAGCAGGAATATAAAGAAGGATGTAAAGCACCATTTGTAAAAGGCTCACCTGTTCAACTAGTCTGTAAATATCTTAATGAATATAATATTGAAGAAAATGGGACTATACTTGTTGTTGCATCTATTGAAGATCTATACTTCGATGAAAAATTAATAAGCGAATCAGGCTTTCTTCAATTAGATAAGGGAAATGTAGTTACTGTTAATGGTTGCGATGGATATGCATTACCAAGTTTTTTAAATAGATTTGATTATCAAAGACCAAAAAAATAAATGGATTTTATATCTGAAAAAATAGCAGAATATCTTTCACAAAACTCTGAAAAAGAACCAGAAATTTTATCAAGACTTAACCAAGAGACTCATCAGAAAGTTCTTCAACCAAGAATGTTGAGTGGGCATATTCAAGGAAGGTTTTTAAGTCTAATATCTAAAATTAAATCACCACTCCATATACTCGAAATTGGTACATACACAGGATATGGGACTTTATGTCTTGTAGAAGGTCTAGCTGCTGGTGGGAAAATTTTTACAATTGATAGAAATGAAGAACTATTAAAAATTCAAAATAAATACTTTGAAGAAAGTGGAAATAGAGACAGAATTGTTCAACTTACAGGAAATGCAATTGATATTTTGGATAATTTAAACCAAAATTTCGATCTTGTTTTTATTGATGCGGATAAAGAAAATTACATAAATTATTTTCAGTTAGTTTCCAAGAAATTAAATCCAAATGGATTAATAATAAGTGATAATGTTTTATGGTCAGGCAAAGTAGTTAAAGGAGATAATACTGATGAAGAAACAAATACTTTAAAAAAATTTAATAGAATTTTAAACGAGAATATAAAGTTTGAAACAATTATACTTCCTCTGAGAGACGGTATCTCTATTTCTAGATTAATTTAAGTCTCTTTTTATTGAGTCCTTTAGATCATCAAAATCTTTTTTTATATCACTAACACTATCTTTTAAGTCTTTTGTCATAGACTCTGTTGGATTTTTTACATCTGTGTTTTTTGAGATTTCAGTTTTAATCTCATTAGTTGCCTGTCTGATTTGTGTCATTCCTTTAGCAAGTCCCTTTGCAATTGATGGAATTTTGTCTGCTCCAAATACTAATAGGACAATAAAAAAAACAAAAACTAGCTCCGCTCCACTTATAAATAAAATCATAATATAAAACTAATCATAAATTCAACCTCTTAAAATTTTTTTTAAAATAATCTATTACTAAGGTGTAATTTCCCATTTTAAAATCCTCTTCAACTGGAAAATTTTGATATGTAGATGTTACAAAATCATGAATAACACTTTCCTCTATTTCAAACTCATCTATGAAAAATCTGAGGCCATAAAATTTAATAATTTCGTCTATTATATTAAAGTCATTTCTGAATTCAATTTCTTTTCTCCTTTGTTTATAGTAACCTGAGATCCAATTATACATCCTTTCAACATCTAAACCTCCAACTAATGGTGCCAATAAAACTTCTTTAGCTAATTGTGAATTTGAAGGAATATCCTCTTTTCGAATCCCAGTAAATCCTGGAATACCTATATCATCAAAGTTTAAATCTTTTATAACGCGTGAATTTTTAAGGTCATTTAGAAGATTTCCAGATAATCCACTTGAATTTACAATTACCTCGTCTAATTCATTTACAAACTCCTCTAAATAAATTTTTAATGATACTGAATCAAAAATATCTTGATTTATAATTATCATTTTTCTTTTAAATTGAATTCCCGAGAAAATAATCTCATCATTTATATTTACAAGTATTTTAAATTCTCCATTAGAGTCAGTAATTGTAGCTCCATTAGATGTAATATTTAAAACATGAATCCCTTCAATTGAATATGAATTGTTATTATAAACAGATCCCTCAATTATCTTTTGATTTTCAGTCTGTGAAAAGGAATTAAATGATACTAGTAAGAAAATATAAATATATTTTCTCATTCAACTCTAAGTTCTTTATATGTATCTGATTTATTTAGTAAATAATCTATTAAAATAAATTGATTCTTATTAATTATTAATTCCTTGATTTGCTGGTCTAAATCTAGTTGTGTTAAAAAATCATTTACCTCAAAAGTTTCTAACTTAAGAATTTCTGTAAAAAAATTTTCTTCTAAAATAAGAGGAAGCGCTTCACTTGGTAAAATGGTCAGTTTTTCTTCTTCAGATTTTGAATCAACTAAAGTTGAGAGGAGCTTAAAAATATTTACAAAGTTTAGACCATCTACAAATTGTCTATTATCAGTAAGTATATTTTCAATTTTAGTAGACTTGTCAGCCAAATAATCAAATCCTTTAAATTGTTCTTCCTTTAAATCAAGGAATTTATCTGCATCGTCAGGAGTAATTACAACTTCATCTAATTCTCTAACTCTTTGATTTATTTGAACAATGATTCTTTTGTTTTTTAATATTTCAGCATTTACTTTAACGGTTCTAATAATGTACTGAACTGATGAAAAGATTATTTCGTCACCTTCTTTTGCAAAAATCTCAAATTCTCCTTGATCATTTGTTATAGTAGATATTTGGGAAGTATTATTTATAACATTAGCAGCTGGAACATCAATATTTCTATATATAACTTTGCCTTGAACTAGTTCTCTTTCTTGAGAAAAACTAAATTGGATTAGGGTTAGTAAAAAAAATATTTTTCTAAACATAAACTTTTGATTCATTTAAATTTACAAATAAATCAATGATTAGTTTAATTTATAATTACTTATAATTATCTAACAAAAACTGGCTCCAACGGATTTGTAGTTTCATTCTGACTATACATATATCCAGAAGATTTGAATCTCTCAATGTCAGATACATTCTTTATATCATTGTCAATTAAGAATCTTGTCATTAACCCTCTTGCCTTTTTAGCATAGAAAGAAATAATCTTGAGTTTTCCGTTTTTGAAATCCTTAAATTGTGGAGTAACTATAGTATTTGAAATTAATGATTTATCTATTACAGAGAAATATTCATTACTGGCAAGATTAACAATAACATCATTTTCATTCACTTCACTTACCAAAGAGTTTGTAACATCCTCTTTCCAGAAATCGTATAAGTTTTTTGAACCATTAATTGAAATTTTGGTTCCCATTTCAAGTCTATATGCTTTAATCTTATCAAATGGTTTTAAAATTCCATAAAGACCAGATAAAATTCTTAATGAATTTTGAAGTTTTATATGATTTGATGTATTTATAGTATTTGCATCAATACCATCATAAACATCACCGTTAAAAGCAAATATAGCTTCCTTTTCTTTTGAATCAATCTTTTGAAAATCTTGATTACGTGACCAATTAAGTTCACTTAATTTTGGCGAAATACTCATAAGGCTAGATAGGTCAGGAGCAGATAGATTCTTAATTGTATTATTTATCTTGAAAGCCTGATCAGCAAATATAGGTTTGGAGCTAATACTTGTTTCAAAATTATTTTCAAAGTCTAGAGACTTTGCAGGAGAAATAAGAATTTTCATTTTTTATTTCAAATTTATAAATTTTTATGTTTAGAATAAAGCCTCCACTTATTTATAACAGAATTTAAATCATCAGGAATTTTAGAATCGAATGAAATTTTTTTGTTTGATTTAGGATGAGTGAATCCTAATGTTTTTGCGTGTAAAGCCTGTCTGGGTAATAATTTAAAACAATTATCTACAAACTGCTTATATTTTGTATAAACAGTTCCTTTTAATATTTTATCTCCCCCATATCTATCATCATTAAACAGTGTATGTCCTATATGTTTCATATGAACTCTTATTTGATGGGTCCTCCCTGTTTCCAGTTTACAACTTATTAAAGTTACATAACCAAACCTTTCAATAACTTTATAATTTGTTATAGCCTCTTTCCCTCCATCAATATTATCATAAGCAATCATTTGCAGTCGATTTTTTGGATTTCTACCAATTGGGGCATTAATTTGTCCTTCATCATCTTTTACATCCCCCCAAACCAATGCATAATAATCTCTTTCTACAGTTTTTTTAAAAAATTGTTTGGCTAATAATGTCATTGATATTTCAGTCTTTGCAATAACAAGAAGGCCTGATGTGTCTTTGTCAATCCTATGAACCAACCCCGGTCTGTTTGATGAATTATTTGGGAGATTTTCAAAATGATACAATAATGCATTTATGAGTGTACCAGAATAATTACCGTGGCCAGGATGTACTACCATTCCACTTTCTTTATTTACTATGATTATATAATCGTCTTCATACACAACATCTAATTCAATCTTCTCTGGGGTAAGAAGGTTTTCATAAGGTGGGTGTGTAAAAAAAATTTTTATTTCATCATTTTTTTTTACCTTATAACTTGACTTTACAATTTTGTCATTGACCCTTATAGATCCATCTTTTGCAGCCTTTTGAATTTTATTTCGTGTAGCATTTTCGATTCTACTCATTAAAAACTTATCAATCCTAAGGGGCTCTTGTCCAAAATCAATTTTAAATGCAAAATGTTCATGGAGCTCTTGATCAAAGTCCTCCTGTTTTAGACTATTTTTTTCCATTACCAAGTATTAAATCAACTTCTGAATTCATTGGAATTTTTTGACCAGGTAATATTTTTTCTCCATCAAATAGAACGTCTAAAACCATATCTTTTCCAATATTATCAATATATGTGTAATCTTTAACTTTGAATCCAAGTGCAATCAAGATTGATTCTGCATTTCTCTTTGTAATCTGGATTACATTTGGCAGTGAAACTTTTTGAAAATCTTTAGGATTTATATTTAAATATATCTTTCTATTTTTTTTTACTAATTCTAATTCTGCTGGTATTTGAGACATTACAGAATAGTTAGGTATATCAACAAAAAATTTAGAAGAGTCCAACACTTCATATCTAAGTTTATTATAATCCAAAATGCCTATAGCCTCGTCAAGATTCTTTCCTGCCAGATTTGGAACTACTATATATCTATCATGTTTTGTGTAAATTTTTAGTGAATTATATACTAAAAAAAATGTTACAAAAACTATAACTAGCATTAAAAATATTTGCTTAGTTAAAGAATTACTTTTAAAGTGATCCAAAATTTTCATTTCGATATTTTATTGTAAATATACTAAGACATAATCGTCTTTTGATATAATGACTTACATTTGAAAATAATATGAAAAATATTGCTGTAGTTTTTGGAGGTTTTTCCTCCGAGTATGAAGTTTCTGTTAAAAGTGGAAAATTTATATATGAGAATCTAAAAGATAATCAAGGTCTTAATGTTTATGAAATATGTATATCAAAAGAGTCAAATTATGTTATATATGATAATAATAAGTATGATTTAGATTATATGAATCTCTCATTTAGTATTAACGGAAAAAAAATTAATCTAGATGGAATTTTTAATATTATTCATGGAGAGCCAGGGGAAAATGGAGATTTAGCCAATGTTTTAGAAAATAATAATATACCACAAACAGGTTGTAATAGTTTTGTTTCAAGTTTAACTTTTGATAAGAAAAGATATATAGATTTTCTAAATAAACTTGATATTCCTTCGTCTAAACATCTTTTATTAACCAGTGAAAATCAAGATGATTTAAAAAAAATTATGAGTCAAATCAATATCCCCTGTATAGTTAAACCGAACAATGGTGGAAGTAGTATTGGAGTCTCAAAAGTTAACCATATTGATGATTTAGAGAACAAAATTAAAATTGCATTTAAAGAAAGTAATGAGGTGCTAATAGAGGATTTTCTTTTTGGAAAAGAAGTCTCGGTTGGTGTTATTGAGAAAAAGGGTGAAAGAATTATTCTTCCTGTAACTGAGATAATAAGTGAAAACGAACTTTTTGACTATGGTGCAAAGTATTTAGGCCAATCCAAAGAAATAACACCTGGAAATATTTCTGATGAAGAAAAAGATCTAATACATAAGTATATTAATAAAATCTATGATAATATTGAATTTAACGGGTTTACTAGATCAGAATTTATAATTGTTGAAGGCATACCTCATATTCTTGAGACAAATACAATTCCTGGATTTACAAAACAGAGTATTATACCTCAACAGATTGAAGCTCATGGATTATCTGTAAAGGACGAAATAAATTATCAAATAGAATCAATTCTTTAAAATATTTTAAATTTAAGCTATGAAAAAAGCTGTCTTTCCTGGTTCATTTGACCCTATTACTATAGGACACCTAGACATAGTTGAAAGAGGAATGAAGATTTTTGATGAGATTATTATTGCAATTGGGCATAACACTGATAAAAAATATATGTTCTCAAAAGAAAAAAGAGTAGACTTTGTTGAAAGAACATTTAGCACTTATGATAAGATTAAGATTGAGTCATATGAAGGGCTTACAGTTGATTTTTGTAAAAAAAATAATACTGAATTTATAATAAGAGGCTTAAGGAATCATGCAGATTTTGAATTTGAAAAAAGTATTGCTCTTGCTAATAGGGAAATGACAGGGATTGAAACTATATTTTTTCTAACATCAACTGAAAACTCATTCATAAGCAGTAGCATTGTGCGTGAACTTATTAGAAACAGAGGTAACTATGAATTATTCATTCCCAAGGGCATCACTCTTTAAGACCTCAAGAACAATTATTTTAATGTTCTCAAAAGCATCATTTAATATATCTTGAATATTTTTCTTAGATACCCATTTTGTCTTTTCAATACCTTCCTCAGTTTGAGGATTAGTTTTACCCATAAATGTTGTTGACATCTTAAACCAATATGTTTTCTTGAGTCTAAATCTTTTACCTTTTTTAAAAATGTGATATGTCTCAGATATTTTTTTCTCAACTATTATGTCTGCTACACCAGTTTCTTCTGTCACTTCTCTTATAGCGGCATTAATTATTAATTCTTTTTTTTCAACCCCACCTTTAGGAAGATCCCATTTATTATTTCTAAAAATAAATAAAAGTTTATTATCAGTTCGCTGGACTAATCCCCCAGCAGCTTCAACTATAGGAAATTTTTTTTTAAATCCTTTCCATAGTTTATCCATGTCTTTATGGTATAGAAATACTTTACTATTTTTTGAAGATTTTAACGCCTTAATGATTTGAGTTACACTTGTATATTTTACAAAAAGTAACGGTTCATAATCAGAGAAATCTTGAATTTTGTTTGTTAATATTAAGGGCTTTTGGTTGAAAAAAACTTTATACATTTGTAGTAATGGTATTAGACAAAAAAGTTGCAGAGCAAACAGTTAATTTTCTTACACAAATTAATGCAATTAAATTAAATACCCAAAATCCTTTTACATGGACAAGTGGCATAAAATCACCAATTTATTGTGATAATAGATTAGTGCTTTCATATCCAAAAATAAGAGAATTTATTGCTAATAGCATGAGCCAAATTATTATGAATAAATATGGAAATGATATTTCTATAGTTGGAGTTGCAACTGGGGCAGTAGCTATGGGAATGATGATTGCTGAGCGACTTAACCTTCCATATGCATATGTAAGACCTGAACCAAAGGGTCATGGGCTAAAAAATAAAATAGAAGGAAACTTAAATAAAAATTCAGGAGTTGTAGTGATAGAAGATCTAATTAGTACTGGGAAAAGTAGTATTAATGCAATAAATGCTCTTAAATCAGATGGTCATAATGTTATTGGCATGCTATCAATTTTCTCTTATAACTTTGAATTTGCAAATAAAAAATTTACTAGTGAAAAGATTACATTAAATTCTCTTGCTAACTATAATACTTTAATTAAAATTATTGAATCCAGAGGAGATCTTAGTGATGAAGAAATCTCTAGATTAAAAAAATGGAGAGAGGATCCTTGGACTTGGTGTTAATCATAAAGTATTTTTACTTTTCTTTGATCATATTCTTGAATTCCTTTTGATTCCGAGTTTAATTTAACAATTCCATTATTTGAAATATTAATTATTTTTCCATGTTGTTTTCTTCCGTTAATAATAAACTTACATCCATCTTTTCCAAATATGTTTTTATTATACTCTCTATTTATGTATTCTACTTCATTTATTCTGGAGAAGTAAAATCTATAGTTTTCAATTAATTCACTTAATACTTCTTGTATAAGAAAATTACTTTTTGTGATTTTTTTTAATGATGTTGCATTTGGTAATTTTTTAAATAAAACTTGATTAACATTTATACCTACTCCAATTATTGAATAATTTACATGATTTAGACTTAATGAATTCTCAACTAATATTCCAGAAATTTTTTTATTTACTGACAAAATGTCGTTAGGCCATTTAATCAAACATTTTTCCTTATTAAATTTTTCTATTGTTTTGAGTACAGCAACGCTTACTAATTGATTAATACAAAATATTTGGTTAACATTTAAATCTAAAGGTCTATATAACAAAGAGCATAGAAGATTTTTGCCATAACTTGAATACCACTTATTTGTATGTTGTCCCCTGCCTCCATATTGATATTTAGCTACAATAATATCTCCACTTTCAATTTTTTTTGATTTAATTAACATCTTAACTCTGTCATTTGTTGACCTAGTGGCATTAACTTTGATTATCTTTGATGCAGACATGTTATTAAAAGTAATAAATTTGAAAAAAGAAAATATTAATGATTAAATCCAAATCAGGAGATGCATCTCTAATTGGTGAAATCATATTTGGTATTGAGGAGGTAAAAGGTGTGGAGGTAAATATTATGGATCTAAGTAAAATTTCAAATACTGTATGTAAGTTTTTTATTTTGTGTACAGGTACTTCTAACACACATGTTGCATCATTAGCAAACTCTATTAGAAAAAACGTAAGTAAAAAATTAAAAGAAAAACCATATAGCATGGAAGGTATTGAAAATCAGGAATGGGTTTTAATTGACTATGTTGATGTGGTTGTACATATTTTTCAGAGTGAAATTAGAGAATTTTATGACATTGAAAATTTATGGGGTGATGCTAAAATTATAAACGTTGAATTAAAAGCTAAGTAAATGGCCAATAAGAAGAACAATAATAAATCTAAAATTAACATATACTGGTTCTATGCCTCAATAGTCTTTTTTATCATAAGTATTGGACTTTTAGGAGGTGACAATGGTATTCAAAATACACAACAGACTGATATTTCTTCTTTTGAAAATTATCTGAGGAGTGGAGATATTGAGAAAATAGCAATTATTAATCAGAGATACGCAAGAATTACTCTGAATGAAAATGCACTCGAAAAGGATATACATCGCAGAGTAAAGTCTAAAAACTTTTTAGGTCAAGAGAATATTGCAGGACCTCATTACCAATTTGAAATTGGGTCTCCTGAACTTTTTGAAAGAAAATTACAGGAAATTAGAGAAACAGAAGATCTAAATTTCTCAACCGAATTCATAACAATGGAGAATAGATGGTTAGATGTTCTTTTAGGATTCCTCCCTATAATTATTATAATAGGTATTTGGATATTTTTAATGAGAAGAATGTCGGGTGGAGCTGGAGGAGCTGGAGGTCAAATTTTTAATATTGGAAAGTCAAAAGCAAAATTATTTGACCAAAATACAGAAGTAAAAGTAACTTTTAAGGATGTAGCTGGTTTAGAAGGGGCAAAAGAAGAAGTCCAAGAGATCGTTGACTTCTTAAAAAATCCTAAAAAATATACAGTATTAGGTGGAAAAATTCCAAAAGGAGCACTATTAGTTGGTGCTCCAGGTACAGGTAAAACACTTTTGGCAAAAGCAGTTGCTGGAGAAGCTAAAGTTCCATTCTTTTCACTTTCTGGATCTGATTTTGTTGAAATGTTTGTTGGAGTTGGTGCATCTAGAGTTAGAGACCTATTTAAACAGGCAAAGGATAAATCACCATCAATAATATTTATTGATGAAATAGATGCTATTGGAAGAGCTAGAGGAAGAAATAATATAACTGGTTCAAACGATGAGAGAGAAAATACTTTAAATCAGCTACTTACTGAAATGGACGGGTTTGGAACTGATACAAACGTAATTGTAATAGCTGCTACAAACAGAGCAGATGTTCTTGACAAGGCACTTATGAGGGCAGGAAGATTTGACAGACAAATTTTTGTTGATCTTCCAGATCTTAACGAAAGAAGAGAAATTTTCAAAGTACATCTGAAACCACTAAAAAAGAGTAGAGCTCTTGATGTAGAGTTTTTAGCTAAACAAACTCCAGGTTTTTCTGGTGCAGATATAGCAAATGTTTGTAACGAAGCTGCATTAATTGCAGCTAGAAATGATAAAAAATCTGTAGGTAAACAGGACTTTCTAGATGCAGTAGACAGGATTGTTGGAGGGCTTGAAAAGAAAAATAAAATTATAACTAAAGAAGAAAAAAACACAATTGCATTTCACGAAGCTGGGCACGCTATAGTGAGCTGGCTACTTGAACATGCTGCACCATTAGTTAAAGTTACTATTGTACCTAGAGGACAATCACTCGGAGCTGCATGGTATCTTCCAGAGGAGAGATTAATTGTAAGAACAGAACAAATGTTAGATGAGATGTGTGCAACTTTAGGAGGAAGAGCTGCTGAAAAGATAATGTTTAACAAAATATCGACTGGGGCCTTAAGTGATCTTGAAAAAGTTACCAAACAAGCAAGAGCAATTGTATCTGTTTATGGACTTAATGATAAGATTGGTAATATTACATACTATGACTCGAGTGGACAAACTGATTATAATTTTACAAAACCTTATTCAGAAGAAACTGCCAAAAAAATTGATGAAGAAATATCATTAATAATTGAGAAACAATATAAAAGAGCTTGTGACATACTCAAAAAGAATAAATCAAAATTATCTGCTTTAGCTTCAAGGCTCTTAGAAAAAGAAGTTATTTTTAAAGAAGATTTAGTAAAAATTCTAGGAGAGAGACCTTACTATAAAGAAGAAGTAAAGGAAAAAACTAAATAATAGATATTTTGGGATTTTGGGACTTTTTTAAAAGTAAAAAAAACGTTGAATCAGATAAAGTTGAATCATCCCACCCAAGTGTCGGCTCCAATGATTTAATCTTTGCCGAAAACTTTACTAGTTCCGGTGGTAGATTCATATATATAGATGAGATAAACTCTACTAAAGATGTTTTTGAAAAAATTTTTGAGGAAAATCAGTGGAATCCTGAAAATGTTTGTTCATTGAATGCTGATGTTGCTAAAAATCTTCAAATTAAGTCTATCAGAAAAATTGACAATGAAAATGTTAGGGCACTTGTAACAGAATGTGAATTCTTAATATCTAATACTGGTCGCATACTAATTTGTAATAAACAAATTAAGAGCAATAAAATTGAAGACTTACCCTCAGTGTTAATCGTTTTGGCAAAATCAAATCAATTTGTATCCGATGTTAGCGAAGGCATGACCATGCTTAAGAGTAAATACAAGGGAAATTTCCCTACTAACATTACAACATTAAATGTTAAAAATAAACTCAATGAAGATAATTTTTTAACCTATGGTAATAGTGCCAAAGATATATATCTAATATTGAGTGATGACTAGTTTTCTACCAAGGCTAATTACAGGTATAGTTTATATTTCTGTTGTTGCTGGATCAATATTGTATAGTAGTAAAAGTTTTACTTTAGTATTTATCTTATTAACTTTTATTGGCATATATGAGTCCAACCTATTATGGGAAAGGATAAGATTGAAAAATCCAAAATATAATTATCCAATACCTCAAACTTATGTGATATTGTCGATGTCAACATTAATTTTAGTACCTTTTTACTTTAGTAATTCTTACGATCCATTTCCAATACTACTAATATTTATTTTGATATGGATAAGTGATACTATGTCTTACTTTTTTGGATCTTACTTTGGTAATACTAAAATGAGAATTAAAGTATCTCCAAATAAGACATGGGAAGGATTTATTGGAGGTTTTTTATGCTCTTTAATATTTAGCATTGTTTCATTTTCATATATTCAAGAAATATATTCATTGTGGAAAACAATTTCACTTGGTATTTTAATTCCGGTTTTTGGGCTAATTGGAGATGTATATCAATCTAAATTAAAAAGAATGGCTGGTGTTAAAGATAGTGGCAGTATATTACCTGGTCATGGAGGAATCTTTGATAGACTTGATAGTGCAATGGGCGTTTCATATATTTCTTTTTTAATCACTATAATATAATGTTTCATAAAGAAGGATTTGGTCTTATAATATTATTTTTTTTGCTTGTAACAATTGATATAATAATGCTTGAGGTTTTACTTGATGATTCATCCTCCTTAAAATTAATTTTACAAATCTTTTCACTTTTAATTTTTGTATTTATCTTATGGTTTTTTAGAAATCCTAAAAGAAATATTAAAAAAAATCCAGAATTAATATTAAGCCCAGCAGATGGAAAAGTTATTTCAATAAAAGAGGTTGATGAATTGGAGTATTTTAAAGATAAAAAAATCCAGATCTCTATTTTTTTGTCTCCATTAGACATTCATGTTAATAGATATCCAGTTTCTGGTGAAATATTATACAGTAAATATCATAAAGGAGAATATCTTGTAGCTTGGCATCCAAAATCTTCTGTCAATAATGAAAGAACTACTGTCGTTATTAAAAATAAAAAATTTGGTGAAGTAATGTACAGACAAATAGCTGGAACAATTGCAAGAAGGATTGTAAACTATGCTAAAGTTAATTATAATGTAGAGCAAGGAGATGATTCTGGATTTATTAAGTTCGGTTCTAGAGTTGATCTTTTTCTATCTAAAGATTCAAATTTAAAAATAAATATTGGGGATAAAGTAAAAGGGGGGTTAACAATTATTTCCTAATTAAGTAAGTTCATCAATTGACTTAAGTATAGAATCAATCTTTTGTTTTGCATCCCTAATTTTTTGTTTTTCTTTTTTAATTATATTTTTGGGAGCATTTTTTACAAAATTTTCATTTTTTAATTTGATTTCAACAGATTTTAGAAAACTTCTATTATAATCTAACTCTTTCTTAAGCTTATTGATTTCTTTCTCCTTATCATAACCTTCTTCTAGTGGAATAAAAAATTCAAATTTTTTGATTATAAAAGAGGTAACAACATCAAATTTTTCTTTGGTTGATTCCTCAAGTTTATCAATTATTGCAATCTTTTTTATTATCTCAATATTACTCAAATTATTGCTATTGGGTAAATAATATAAATCTAGGGATGTCTTAAATGAAATATTTTTTTCTTTTCTATAGTTTCTTATCTGGGAAATTATCACTTTAGTAATCTCAAATTCATCTATAACTGAAGAAAAATAATTTTCATTTGCTGGCCAAGAAGAAATAGTTAATGCATCTGAGGTTTTTGTGTGGGGAAAATTGTGGTAAATTTCTTCAGTAAGAAAAGGCATGAATGGATGAAGAATCTTAAGATTTTTTTCGAATAACTGAATTAATTTAGTCTTTGACTCTTTGTCAATTTTTTCTCCGTAGTTAGGCTTTAATATTTCTAATAACCATGAACAAAAATCATCCCACATTAACCTATATGATGACATTAGTGCATCAGAAATTCTATAATTATTAAAGTTTTTATCAATTAGCTTTAGGGTATTATGAAACTTATTGTTGTACCAATTAATTGCTAATTTATTCTCAACTGGCTGAGACTTTTTGTCGTCAACTTCCCAACCATTAATAAGTTTTAAAGCATTCCATAATTTATTAGTAAAGTTCTTACCTTGTTGACATAAGGATTCATCAAATAATAAGTCATTTCCTGCTGCTGAGCTTAGCATTAAACCAACTCTAACAGAATCTGCGCCATATTCCTCAATGAGTTTTATTGCATCAGGAGAATTACCAAGTTGTTTAGACATTTTTCTACGTAGTTTATCTCTAACAATTCCTGTGAAATATACATTAGAGAATGGTTTTTCATTTCTAAACTCATATCCTGAAATTATCATTCTTGCTACCCAAAAAAATATGATATCTGGTCCTGTAACTAAGTCTTGTGTTGGATAATAATATTTTATTTCATCATTATTTGGATTTCTTATTCCGTCAAACACTGAAATAGGCCAGAGCCAAGATGAAAACCAAGTATCTAAGACATCATTGTCTTGAGTTAAATCATTCTCAAAGTATTTTTTATCTGAATTATAATTTATTTTTTTTAGTGCTTCTTTTTTATTAACAGCAACTACATAATCGTCATTGTTACCATAATAAAAGACAGGTATTTGATGGCCCCAAGATAATTGTCTTGATATATTCCAATCTTTTATATTATCAAGCCAATGTTTATATGTAGATTTAAACTTACTAGGAAAGAACTTTATATTATCTTTTTTTAATACGTTATCAATTGCAGGTTTTGTAATATCATCCATTTTTAAGAACCACTGTTTAGACAACCTAGGTTCAATAACTGCATTTGTTCTTTCAGATCTACCAACATTATGTGAATAGTTTTCTTTTTTTATTAAAAGATCATTCTTTTTAAGCTCAGCTTCAATTTCTTTTCTTACCGTAAATCTATCTTTACCTTCATAGTGCATACCATTATAGTTAAGTTCTGCATCCTCATTAAAAATGTCAATGGCCTCAAGATCATGTTTAATGCCTAGGTTATAGTCATTTATATCATGTGCAGGGGTAACTTTTAAACATCCTGTTCCAAATTCAAGATCTACGTATGAATCAGAAATAATTGGCACTCTTCTATTGCAGATTGGAACAATTGCATTTTTACCTACAATTTCTTTATACCTATCATCATTGGGATTAACACAAATAGCAGTATCACCAAATAATGTTTCAGGTCTCGTAGTGGCTATCTTTAAATCAATGTCTGAATCCTCAATTAGATATTTTATGTAGTATAGGCTTGAATCTTCTTCAACATAATTAACCTCTTCATCGGAAACAGTAGTTTTTGCCACAGGATCCCAATTTATCATTCTATT